>JANOBN010000635.1:0-4094 GCA_031411675.1 Bacteroidota bacterium
CAGGAGTGGGAAATGGTATTTATACCGTTACTGTTACTGATGCAGCCGGCTGTAGTAATACGGTCAGCAGTACTGTGCAGGCATCAGGTTCTTCGGTTTATTATGCCGACAACGACAATGACGGATATGGTAATCTGCTGAGCAGTGTTAGTGCCTGTTCTCCACCTCAAGGTTATGCTTTAACAAATGACGACTGCAACGATGTTGATTCTGCTATTCATCCTTTAGCAACAGAAATCTGTGATGGGTTGGACAATAACTGTGATGGGTTAACAGATATATATAATCCTGACTTTATTGTCAGATGCATGCTGCAAGGTTTATATATAGGTGGCGACAGCATGAAGCCGGCGGCCGATTCTGTTAATTTTCCGTTGATAGCTGATACTGTAATAATCGGATTGCATCCTGAACTACAACCCTCCGTTACTTTATACAGTTTTATTGTAGCGTTGGATATATATGGTTTTGTCACAATAAATGTCCCGTCCATATTATGCGGAAGGTATTATGTTTCCATCAGACATCGCAACAGCATGGAGACCTGGAGCAAGGTTCCTGTAGATTTTAATATTAATCCTGTTGAATTCGATTTTACCAAACCGTAATGATTATTGAATATGGAAACGTTGAATCTTTACTATTGTTGAGTCAGTCTGAAGTACTCAGACTAGAGAATCAAAAATAAAAAAGGAGGTGAAGTCCAGACTATATCTGACTTCACCCCTTAAAACGTCTACCGCCGGGCAATAGATAAACGCACAAGCTCATAATAAAATTGCTATGGCATTGCCACCTTAACAAAAACCTTTTTTATAAATCCGTTTTGATCAATAGCTTTCACAGAAAGTTTAAGCTTTTCTGAACCGGGTTTATAGAAAAGATGAGAGTGTCCTTTCTTAATATATCCAATTTGTCTTCCGGTTTTGAAAATTTTTACTGCTTTAGTATCAAAGGCATTGCTAATATCTTTTTCAAAGGTTAACTCGTCGCCGATATGCAATGTGTCTTTTGCCAACTTGGCTCCCGTAAGGTTTGCTAAATCAGTAAGAAAATGTAGACCAGAAATTGGATTAAAATCAGCCAGAAATTCAAAATTATCTGTTGGTAACAAACCTTGTGTATGTGCAAGTAAATAGTACTTGTCCTGAATTTTATCCGGTTCAATTTCCCAGAAATCATAAAAATCCTTTACATCGGTTCTCTCAGGTTTCATTAGTCTTTGGGAGAAAATTTCCAAAATATTACCATTATATGTTAAATCAAAGTTGGGAAGTGCCGTATATGAACCAAATCCTTCTTTTTTCGCCTCCACAACGTTTTTCTTAATGTATTTGAAAGTAAATTTGGAATCCACATGTTTTTCCAATTCTCCAATAATGTGCCTTCTAGATCCAGATCCAGCTCTCCAGCTCAAATATATTTTTTCAAACTCCTTCATTTAACAGGCTAATCAACTTTTTACTTCGCAAAGTTATTAATTTAATTATAAAAGCTTTCCTGTAATTACTTAACATAAAGGAAGCAAATACTTTAGGAACTTGGGAATCAATATTATTAATTATCTCTGCTAATTTTTCCTGGTTCCACCCATTTTTAATTCTAAGAATAGTATTGGTTATGTGATCCTTATGATCAGTCTTCAGCAAATATCTGAGCAGCTCAAAATGGTTTGATTTATCTGTCAGCCAACGGATTTCAGATTCTCCTCTATTTACATATGATTCTAACAAGGAATCTGTTTGCAGCATCGCTTGTATTTTGTCCTCGCTCAATTCGCGACCCAAGCTGCTTCCACTATCATATATTGGAGCTATTGATTTAATTTCCTGAATAAACAAAATAGCAGCCAAAACATTATGCTTAATTCTTTTTTCTCTCTTATTATAAACTAGTGAATATAGGATTTTACTAAAAAGTTGATGCGATTTTATCTTGACACTTTTGAGCTCCTCTATTAAGCTAAATGCTCCTTTTGACACTTCTGTTACACTTGAAATAAATGCCCAGTTTTCCTGATGCCTATCTCCATTTCCAATTAGTGAGTCAAAGATAATTGTATCAATTATGTCATTCAAATATCGTTGCAATTTAAATACCTCCAGTGCATTCTCAATTAGATTAAAAGTATATAGCTTTCTTCCTTCCTTAATATTTGGATTAAATCTGTTTTCATAAGCTTGTAAATACTTGCCCCCTTCAATAAACTCTTCCTTTGTAATATCAATCATATTTTCAGAAAGACAACCCATTTCATCTTTGTCAATTGCAGGTGCATATTTTAAAACTTTAAAACCTAAGGATAAGCCTATTTGAAATGCAATAATTTCACTCCAAAATTCTGACGAGTAATCCCGATCCTTGGTTTTATAACTTTTCTTGAAATAATAGTATTTTCCATCGGGGCTCAAAACAAATTTCTTACTTCTAGTTCCTCCTGTGCTTAGCCAACTCTGCTGTTGCCATGAACTAATGTCAATTATATCACTCATGCGTCCTAACCTTTTCCATCTCCCTAACAATAGCAACCGTTTCCACACTCACTGTACAAACTCTCTTTAATAAATCAATTACTTTATCCTTATAATCAGCAAAACGGTAGGTGTTGAATTTTTCTGCAATGGTGGGATCTGATGGCTTCTTCTCTTTATACTGATCCAACACCCATTCCAAGGCGCTTCGGTTTCCTAATTTATATTCCCAGGCTTCTTTCGGAACGCCTGTTAAAAACGACAATTCATCGAGCTCAATCACTCCTGCATTTTTATCGGCTTTTAATTTTGCTTTGATCTTTGGCTGGTGACCAAATAATGGTTTGGATTCTTCTGCAGTTGTAAAAATTTCCTTCTGGCGTTTTGCCTCTGCTTTTACTTCATGTTGATGCAATTCCAGTACAAAAGGTTTTACAGTTTCATAATTAATATGTAATTCCATTAACTGCTTTCCCCATTTTACCCATTGATAAAAATCATCATAAAAAGGAATACGCGGAAATTCTCTTTTTAAATTTAGCTCATACTTTTTACGGTAAGCAGGATTTTGTAATACTGCATAAGTGTAATGGAAAATATCTTCTTTCGTTATTTTATTGTTTTTATAATGAGATGTAAATTGCTCTAAGCCCCAGTCGGTGATGTTGTCAAGCCGTTCGTCTTTTTCATTAAAATAATGAAGTGGAATGCAAGTAGTATCCCCTGTTAAATGCAAATCAGCAACAATGTTTGTAGAGATACAATGAAAATCTTTTCCATTTCCATTAATATTTATGATGACATTTTGAGATTCACGCCCTGGAAAGAAAGACTTCAATTGACCTTGAATATCAATAGGAATATAATCATAATACAAATACTGTTTGGTAAATGGCCTGTACATACAATAACGTATATTATCATCATTAAATTTACCCACTCTCACCTTTAATAATTTATCGCGAAAGAGTCTCCCACTCCATTTTATCGTGGGCTTATTACTAAAAACAAAAGCATTTGAAAGTTCCAATAATTCATCCCCCTTTTTTCCATAGTATTTATTCAATTCAAATTCCTTCTGCCAAAGGCTAACATAGTAATTGTATTCTTCAAAAAAATATTTTAATTTTTGCTCCAAAATCCTTTTATTAAAATCATAAACCCATTCATCTCTATTCGTAACACATCCATTTGAATAATATCTAAATAGTAATTTATCTCGCACCAAAAAATCTGATTGCTTGTTCGCCTTATCAAGTATTGGAACTAAACTTTCAAAATCAGTGTCTGCAATATTTAGCCAATTATTATTTTTATCAGGACTTATGCTCCCAAAATTTATAGTATCAAATACATTACTAGTCAGCCAATCTAATTTACCCTGTTTAGATATAGAATCATCTACTGCGATATAATTAATTTTGGATCCGACTGTGCTTTTTTCCTTTTTTATAAGAAACATGATAGCAACACCAGTAATTATATTAAACACATTGCTAATAGACTTGCCGCTTCCCATGCTTGAACGTATGTCTCCCCCTAAGTCAATAATATAAGCTTCATAAAAATCTATATATATATGCTTTTTCTAAACCCGTCAAAGGTTTTACTATCAATAAAGCT
>JANOBN010000636.1:0-2373 GCA_031411675.1 Bacteroidota bacterium
GTTAAAATTGCTACCAAAAGTGCGCATATTACGCCATTGGCCAGAAATTCAAAAGGTGAAGCAAGCATCATTCCTACAGCCATACTTAACAATATACCGCAAATTAAACGTGAGGAACAAAAATACAAGCATCGGGCCACGGAATCGGGCAGCCACCAGGGCTGTATCATTTTTTCTATTATGAATGAATTATCTTTCATCACGCGTGACATTTGCATTAACATTGCCTTAAACCATTCGTATTCTGAAAGTGATTTAAATTTTGCTTTGAGAACTTTGGTATCATAAATTTTCCAAAGAAATAAAATGCCATTTCGGTCTCTTATTTTTTTTAATTTGGAATAATCATCATGATCGAGATTGGTATACGTTTTAAGGCAAAGGTTAATCAGTAATGGAGTTATTAATAATCCCTTTAGTTTATCAGGAAGTAATCCTGAATGGTGTGATGTTTCTGTAAAGCTCAATTCATTTTCAAGTAAATTATCAATCTCACCCTTATCAAAATCGTTGAGAACATATACACGGAATTGGTTTAATTTCAGCTTCAATTCATCATTACTTTTTAAATCAAACTGCCTCAGACTAGCTGTAAACTCTTCCAGCCTTCCTGAAATCACTGTTCTGTTATTCACAGCAAAATCAAGGATGAGATCCAGACATCTTACCTTTTTTGAATCATCTACTTCATCAAAACCATCAAGAAAAGGCATGATGTAATGATTATGAACCAGCCAATAGGCTTTAGATCCGTACACTTTATTAAGTTGATACATTAACCATTCTGATAGTGTTTCGAAATGATCTGATACTTCATCGTTAAAATCAATTAGATTAATATAAACAGGTATCTGGTTGGTATCCTTAGTGGCATTTTCAGGTAGGAGTTGCATTACACCATCCAGCATTCTGTTGGACTTTCCGGCACCGGGTTTTCCCAATAAAATTGCATGTGTATTTAGTTCTCTGTCATTGCTCCAGTTAAGTCTCCTTTTATTTTCAAATTGTTTAATTGAAAGATAATCTAGGACTGTACTAAAAACAGAACAAGTGTTAATAATTTCCAAATTTTCATTAAGAGCGCTAATACTTGAATTTCTATCAACAGAACGGATGTCTGCAAATTTGATTCTTACTGAATTGATCAACCAATTCATCTGATCGATCTGATGCTGCTTACTAACAGGTATATCCTTTTCAAATTCGAAATTTTTTTGCGGAGTAAATGCTTCCTTCGCCTGTTCAATTAATTTTTTGGATCGTGGAGCAGCTACCAATAGGTAAGAAATACATAAGCCGATAAAAACAATGATGTATTTTAAGATGCTGTACCAGCTATTTTCACTTCCATCAAAATTCAATGACCTATAATCAATATAAGCCCAAATGCCATAAGCAATTAATAAAACGACTTTCTTAAAAAGATTTTTCTTTATAAGGTTTTTCATATCAGTCAGGTTTTATATTAGGGTTAATCAATTGTCATATATGAATATACGACATTAAATTACACATACAATAATCTGCAGTTTATTGTGCAAATACTGCCGGATTATTGGTAATAATCCCATCAACCTTTGTTGATACAGCTCTTAGTGCATCTGCTCTTGAGTTTATAGTATAAGTGTATACTTTTATGTTCTGTTGATGATAATGCTTTACAACTGAGCTCGTAAGAAATAGATAATATATATTAATAGCAAATATTCCTTTTACTGGCGAAAAATTTCCTATATGGAGGGAGTTATCCGAAAATAAAGGAAGTACTGGATGCTGGCCAACAATTAATTGACAGCATTTAATTTCCGGGTACTTTTGTATTAATTCAACCAGATACTCTGGATAAAACGATTGTACTATAACAGATGCTGTAGCATCATGCTCTTTAATAATCTGCGCTAGTTTATCGACCAGTCCTGTATAGATACTATTACCATTATTTTTTAATTCAATAAGTATTGTAGCCTTGTTTTTATAACGACGGATTACCTCTGATAACAAAGGAACTTTCTCCTCTGAAAATTCACTGTTAAACCACGAGCCTGCACTTAATGTGGTTAATGCTACATAAGAATGTTCCTGTATATTACCCTTACCCGTAGTAGTTCTGTTTATTGTTTCATCGTGTATAACAACAATAGAATCATCTCTGGTAAGATGCACATCCAACTCCAGAAAGTCGACATTCATGGAAATCGCCTTTTCAAATGATGCAAAAGTATTTTCCGGGGCAAATTCGCTAGCACCCCTGTGTGCAATAATTTCAATATTGTTAACGGTTTCCTCAGTAACTTCCTGAGTTATTAATTTAAACCTGAAAAATGGTAAAAGCACAATACCTGCCATTGTTAAAGAAATTAATATAAACATCCG
>JANOBN010000637.1:0-7629 GCA_031411675.1 Bacteroidota bacterium
AAGGAAGATGCAATGGGCAAACCGTTACCCTTCGACAGAGACAATTTGTATGCAAAACTGGCTAATGATACTGCCTGGTTTCTGTGCCAGTATTATACCTGGGATAAATTGTTAAAAACTCCTGGCTATTTTAAAGCCTCGGGAAGCAGTGGTAAATAAGGCAGTTCCGCTATATTTGCTGCAACGGTAATTACAGACCTGAATTGACTCATTACATTACTGCTATCCCTTAACCGGAGCAGCATCTGGACATATACAAGCTAAAAACCAACTATTTACACATGAAATTTGTTGTTTCCTCCTCTACCCTTCTTAAGCACCTGAACAGTGTTAGCGGCGCATTACATAGTAATACCCCGCTTCCTATTCTGGAGAATTTCCTTTTTGAACTGAATAAAGGGCAACTAAAAGTTTCCGCTTCGGACCTGGAAACTTCAATGACCGTAATATTGCCGGTGGAAAGTAAAGATGATGGCAAAGTAGCGATCCCTGCTAAAATTTTGCTGGATACACTTAAGACCTTCAGCGAGCAACCGCTTTCATTTAAGATAAGTGATAGTAATTTTCAGGTAGAGATCAGCTCCGATGCAGGTAAATTTAAACTCACCGGCTTGAATGGAGATGAGTATCCGAAGATTCCTGTTATTGATAAACCAAGCACAATTGAAATGCCAAGTGAGGTATTGTTGGGTGCAATTAATAAAACACTATTTGCAACCGGTAATGATGATTTGCGTCCGGTAATGACCGGTGTATTTTGTCAGTTTGGAAAAGACGGAACTACCTTTGTTGCAACCGATGCACATCGTTTAGTTCGTTATCGCAGAAATGATACAAAAGCATCAAAGGAAACATCTTTTATTCTTCCAAAGAAACCTTTGCAACTTTTAAAGATGAATTTACCAGGCATAAACAGTTCTGTTAAAGTAGACTTTAATGATGCCAATGCGTTTTTTGGTTTTGAAAATTTCAGTTTGATATGCAGATTGATTGATGGACGTTATCCAAATTACGAAGCCGTTATTCCACTTGACAATCCGAATAAATTAACCATAGACAGACTTTCATTTTTAAATGCAATAAAACGGGTGAGTATATTCTCTAACAAAACCACCCATCAGGTTAAATTAAAAATTGCAGGTAGTCAGATTGATATTTCTGCAGAAGATATGGACTTTGGTAATGATGCCAATGAAAGATTAGCTTGCAGCTATGATGGCAAGGATATGGAAATAGCTTTCAATGCACGCTTCATCACTGATATGTTAGTGAATATGGAAACTGAAAATGTACAACTGGAAATGTCATTACCCAACCGTGCCGGCTTACTTTCTCCTCCTAAAGATCAGGTTAAAAGTGATGAAGATATTCTGATGCTGGTGATGCCGGTGATGATGAACTAGGATAAAGTATCAAGAAATAGTATCAAGACACTAGTATCAAATATCAAGACTTTATTTTCGATGCTTATTGAGTGCAGTTTCCTATTTGATCTGTATAGCAATTTCTAATTTGCATTTTATAATTTCATCCCTATGGATAAAGATCAACTTAAAAGAAACATGCGTATAAGTGCAATTGCTTTTATTATTGCAGTGGGTGCAATGATGCGTATTATCAGTCATGATGAAATTAGAACCGTGGCATTAATAGTAATTTTAGCAACAGGAATGGCAGCCGGCATTTTGCTCGCCAACGCTATTCTTTATAAAAAGCAGCATTAAATTTACGCTTAATTAACTGTCTTCAGTTCAGGAATAAATTTACGAAGACCTAAGTCATAAGCATTTCCTCTTGTCATTACATGTACAATAAGGTTTTCAATGCTAATAGGCGATCCTTCTGCAAGGTCAGCAATGTTGCTGTGTCGGATATCATGACCATCAACAATTACCACCAATCCGGAGCCGATAGCTTCCAGGTGATTGTTTTCAGTAATCAAAACACCGGTATCTTCTCCTAATCCGATTCCGATACAAGAGGGATTACTTGCAACCGCCTGTGCTAAACGTCCAAAACGGCCACGCTTATCAAAATGAGAATCAATAATTACATCCTTAATAAAAGCCAGGCCTGTGGTGATTTTCACTTCGCCCTTAATTAGCGCACCGGCACTGCTTCCCTGATAAATCATAGTATTACTCATGGCCATAGCACCAGCACTGGTTCCGGCAATGAGAAAATCTTCGTTTTCCAGTCTCTCGTGCAACAATTTCAGAAACTTTGTTCCTCCGAAAATAGTGCTCAATCGCAATTGATTTCCACCGGTCATCATCACACCATCACATTTGCTAATCCGCTCAAGAAACTCCGGATTTTGGGCATCATCTCGGTTACGAATATGCATAATGCCCACATTATGACATCCCAGCTTATGAAAAGCCTGATCATAATTTTCGCCCACTTCATTTGGAATGCTGGAAGCGCTGGTTATTACCTCTATATGTGATTCCTTCTGATGCCTCATTTCATGAACAATGCGGCTTAAAATCTGCATCTCGAAGAAATTCAGGTTGTTTTTTTGTTCAAAATTCGGTTCGGCTTCCGTCCCTTTATCTTCATTGCCACCAATGGCAATCAGTTTTCCTTTTATAGAACTCATTGATTTTAAATGATGGCTAATTTACGGCTTATATATAACACGTGTCAACCCGGTTTACAGAATTTTCTAAAATGTCAGTATTGCCCCCCGATTATTGTTGAATCTTCTATACACTAAAGAAGGATTCAATAGCAGATTTTGCTGGCTGCCAAACTATTCTTATTTTCATCGGGTCAAAAGGCCTTTGTTATGTAATTATTAACATTCTTGTTTGTACAATTCCATCGCAAAAAAGCCATCCTAAACATTACAAATAAAAATAACTGAATTTATGCGTATCCTCGAAATCCGCGCTATGCGTGGTCCAAACTACTGGTCAATCCGCCGTCATAAGCTTATTGTAATGAAATTAGATCTTCTGGAAATGGAAGAACGTCCCTCCAATTTGATCGATGGATTTCCGGAACGACTTGAGAAAATGTTTCCTACTATGTATGAACATGAATGCAGTGAAGGTGTTCCCGGTGGCTTTTTTAAAAGAGTGAGAGAAGGCACCTGGATGGGGCATGTGATTGAACATATTGCTCTGGAAATTCAGACACTGGCAGGTATGGATGTAGGTTTTGGCCGTACACGTGGTACCGGCGAACCCGGTGTATATAATGTGGTGTTTGCCTATATGGAAGAGAAGGTGGGTATTTATGCCGGTAAAGCTGCAGTACGTATTGCTGCTGCATTAGTTGAAAACAAAGAATACGACTTACAGGAAGACCTGCAAAATATGCGGGAGATCCGAGAAGATGAACGCCTTGGACCGAGTACAGGCTCTATTGTGGAAGAAGCACAAAATCGTGGTATTCCATGGATACGTTTGAACAGAAACTCACTGGTAATGTTGGGATATGGGGTGAATCAGCGACGTATTCAGGCAACGGTAACCAGTCAGACCGGTAGTATTGCAGTGGAAATTGCATGTGATAAAGAAGACACTAAAAATTTACTGGAAGCAGCAAACATTCCTGTTCCGCGTGGAAGGATTATATATGATGAGGAAGATATGGATGCAGCAATTGAATCTATCGGATATCCTTTAGTAATGAAGCCGGTAAATGGTAATCACGGACGAGGTGCAACTATTAATATCCGTAACCGTGAAGATGCTGTTGTTGCTCTTGCTGCTGCGAAAAAAATATCGCGTTCGGTAATTTGTGAAAAATATATAACAGGATTTGATCATCGTATTCTGGTGATCAATTATAAATTTATTTGTGCCGCAAAACGTACACCGGCGCAAGTAATTGGCGATGGCAAATCTTCCATTCAACAATTAATTGATGAAGTAAATAAAGATCCGCGTCGTGGTTATGGGCATGAAAAAGTGTTGACTGCTATTAAAGTGGATGACATGACCAATAGTATTCTCGATGAAAAGGGATATACACTTGATACCGTTCTTAAAAATGATGAACTGTTATATTTAAAAACAACTGCAAACATCAGCACAGGCGGAACAGCAACGGACATTACAGATCTGGTACATCCGCATAATGTTTTTATGTGTGAACGCATTGCCAGAATTATCGGACTGGATATCTGTGGTATTGATATCATGACAGATGATCTGAGTGTTCCTATCGAAGAAACAGGTGGTGCCATTCTTGAAGTGAATGCTGCTCCGGGTTTCCGCATGCATTTGGCTCCTACTGAAGGCTTACCGCGCAACGTAGCAGAACCTGTGATAGATATGTTATTCCCTCCCGGAAGCACTCCACGCATTCCGATTATTGCTGTAACAGGAACGAATGGTAAAACTACAACAACAAGGCTGCTTGCACACATGGCAAAAACCGCTGGACATAAAGTGGGTTTTACCACTACTGATGGTATATATATACAGGGAATCATGATGCAGCGTGGCGATTGTACCGGACCACAGAGTGCTGAATTTGTTTTGAAAGATCCAACAGTGGATTTTGCAGTACTGGAATGTGCGCGTGGCGGAATATTACGTGCCGGACTTGGTTTCAGTAATTGCGATATAGGAATTGTAACCAATGTTGCAGCCGATCACCTGGGACTAAAAGGAATTAATTCGCTGGATGATATGGCAAGAGTGAAAGCTGTTGTTCCGGAAAGTGTACAACCAAATGGTTATGCAATTCTGAATGCTGATGATGAGTTGGTAGTTAATATGAAGAAGGATATCAGAAGTAATCTTGCTTATTTTAGTATGGATGAAAATAATCCTATTGTAAAGGAGCATTGTGAAAAAGGAGGATTGGCTGCTATTGCAGAAAACGGTTACATTACCATTTGCAAAGGAACATGGAAGATTCGTGTAGAAAAAATAATCAATGTTCCATTAACTTATCGTGGTAAGGCGGTATTTATGATACAGAATATTTTACCTGCCGTACTCACCGCTTTCCTTCGTAATTTTAAAATGGAAGATATCCGCCTTGCGCTGGAAACATTTATTCCTTCACCGGTACAAACTCCCGGACGTTTAAATATTTTCGAATTCAAACAATTCACAGTGATGGTGGATTATGCACATAACCCTGCAGGATTCCAGGCCATCGGAAGATTCCTGGAACGTATTGAAGCAAAACCAAAAGTGGGTGTTATTGCCGGTGTTGGTGATCGTCGTGATGAAGATATTATTTTACTGGGAACGCTGGCAGCAAAAATGTTTGATGAGGTAATCATCCGTCAGGACAGAAACCTGAGAGGAAGAAGTGAGCAGGAAATTATTGAACTAATGCTGAAAGGAATTCACAGTGTGGATGCTAAGAAAAAATATATAGTAATACCAAGCGAGCCGGAAGCTATTGAATATGCTTTTAAAAATGCACGCAAAGGATCCTTCATTACTATTTGCAGTGATGTGGTACCTGATGCATTGGGTCAGGTGATGCGTTACAAAGATGAAGAAGATAATTTTACACTGAGCTCAGCAGATATTCCAAACCAGCATGAAGGAGTAAAAGTTCCGGTTAATGGTTGATTAAATTGATGTTTGAGTGCAGGGTGATTGGGTGCTGAGTGCTGAGTTTTGAGTGTTGATCCGATAGCTATCGCATGTTGAATTTAACTTTTTGATGAATGATAACGACTTTTGTTGTTATAACAAAAAGATGAATAGCATCAAAAATCAATCCCCTCTCCGGGGAGCGGGCCGGGGTGAGGCGTTTAAATGCTGTTGTAATGAAAATATTTTACTCCACTTAGAAATTAAGCCTATTTTTAAATATCAAATCTAAAATTAAATAAAAAGGGTGCTGACATTAAAGTCAACACCCTTTTTTAATTATTTATATTTTATATCAATGTTAGACTTAACAATTACCAGTTCAACAACGCAACATTATTCGCAATTGCAGATCCGCAATTAAATCCATTCAGGTTATCCATTTCATAGTGAATACCACCGTAAAGTCGTGATGCAGCAGCTTCCTGTGCAGCACTTGAAAAACTGGTGAAGGAACGCGGCGCAAATCCGGCAACCATTTTTGTACTATCATTAAATGCCGTGCCATTACCGAATTTCTTTGCAAGTAAAGTAGCTGTAGCATTGGAAAATGTTGCATGACCGGATGTATAAGTTGGGAATGGAGGTGTGCCGATAAATGGTGACCAACTTGCATCGATATATGTCCTGATATAGGTTATCGGACGCATAAGATTATAAGAATATTTTGCACGCCAGCAAACAATTCCGGCATCATTTAAACTTACACCTACCTTTGCCAATAATATAGCAGCATCACGCAGATTAAGATTTTTATTGCGTATGATTTGCGCGGTCAGCAAAATATTATGTCCGGGAGGAGTGTATGTTCCACCACCATCAGCCCAATATGTTGCAATGTCCTTTTGTGCTTGTGTTAAATTAACACCTGTTGTGTAAACAACATTAGCAGCAAGGTACATATCAGAACCGGGTGCAGTACTAAATGCAACCGGAGCAGGCGGGTTAATTAAGGGTGAATTATTGGCAGGAACAAAAGCTCTGTTGCTTCCCCAATAAGGAAGCATTGCAGGCTGATAAGCCGGAGGTGTTGGCACCCACTTATCAATTCCTACAGGAGGAATATAAGATGCAGGAAATACATTATTATAAGCCTGATATCCGCCATCACTGGTTGACCATGAAAATATCGCATCAGCAACCGACCTTCCGAATGTAACGGAATTAGTCATGGTGTTACTGCAATACAATGTTTGATAATACTGCTCATTAGCCAATTCCATCGAATCAATTCTTGCAAGATTTGCTGTTGATGCATTTGCAAAAAGATTTTTTGTTATTCGTGCTAATGCTGCATTAGCTATAGCTGCGGCAGAATAAGATTTGCCCGGTATCCTGGTTGGCATAGCACCAAGATTGGTTAGCTGTCCTCCCATTGACTGATGCCCCTGTGTTCCGGCAACGACTGATTCATAAAGTGCAACCCCGGTATAGCCGATATCCCTTGCTGCAATGGGTGGTGTATGACCCGGTGTCTCCTGAATTAATTTTGCCAATAACAAATACCACTTCTGTGCAATATCTGAATTGAAAGATTGAGAAGGGTAATTCCTGAGTGCCGGATCCAGGTTTTCTTCTGAAGTCGCGGAATCATCCGGAGCAATAAAGTCTTCGTCTTTACGACAGCCGGAGATGAAACTGCTGGCAATAATTAAGGTTAATGCTATTCTAGCAGAAATAATTTTTTTCATCGTATTAGTTGGTTTAATAAATCTTAATATTACAAGATATTCCTTTTCGTTTTTTAGTGTATTTAATGGCAATGCCAAACGAAAACGAATCATTATTTTTTCTGCAAGTTACAGGCATTAATTGGTAAAAAGTATGGTTTATGACGAATATCACTATTTTTGGGGCTAAACCATCCTGAATATCTTACCAACAACCGTATTTTTCTATATTTGAAACTCAGAAAATGAAAAATATTTGCCTGTTAATTTCGGTTGTGCTACTAAGTACTTTTTCCGCTTTTTCAGGCGACACCCTGCAAACCGCTATTGCCACCAGAACACCGGAAGCCCCAAAAATTGACGGGGTGCTGGATGAAGTAATCTGG
>JANOBN010000638.1:0-26162 GCA_031411675.1 Bacteroidota bacterium
CCCGGACAAACAATTGAATTTGGCAATGAGCTGGCAAATGGAATATATATATTAACCATTGTTCAGAATCAGGAAAGGAAAGTGATTCGGTTGGTGAAGAATTAAAATTATTTGATTAATATTTAGAGACACCGGCATGTAGCTCAACTATGCGCCGGTGTTTTTTTTATCATGCTTTTTCTCCTCTTAAAAACGTAATTAAAAGCGCCTTTCACTCTTGTTATTCAATGCATCGCCACGGAATGTAATAAAATAAATTATACGAACCTTGCCATACCATGCAAAAAATAAAGGCATGGTAATTGAAGTGCAACTTTTACATGAACAACAAGTGAATAATCTGATTATGCTCACACACATGAATTGCAAGTAATCCCCTTTACTGCAACATAGCATAATCAGATTATTACACCGACCAAAACCGAACATTATGAACACTTCCCCCTTGCGGATTCTCTGCACAGCATCGCTATGCCTTTCCCTGAACAGTGTACAAGATTGTAATGCACAAGTTAGTAGTTGTACCAACTCGGATTTTGAATTAGGAACACTATCCGGGTGGAGCGGAACAACAGGTTTTTGTTGCCCCATAAACAGTACAGTTCCCGGTTTTGTAGGGGGGCGTCATACTATAGTGACAGGAGGGACTGATCCAAACACCGGCAATCAATTAAACTGCGTTGCACCTGGTGGTTCATACTCCTTAAGACTTGGCAATTCAAATACTGGAGCTGAAGCAGAACAAATAAAATATACGTTTGTTGTTACGCCGCAAACACAGCTTTTTATTTACCGTTACGCAGTCGTGCTTGAGGATCCGGGGCATCCCGCACCTGACCAGCCACGGTTTCAGATCGCCGTTGCTGATCAAAGCGGGGCGATAGATTACACATGTGGTTTTTATAGTGTTGTTTCTGCACCGGGCCTTCCGGGTTTCAACACCACCGGAAATGTACATTGGAAAAACTGGACAACTATCGGTATAGATTTGACATCAAAAATGGGTAATACAATAACTATTACATTTTCAACAGGTGATTGTGGCTATGGTGGTCATTTTGGTTATGCATATATTGATTGTATGTGTTATCCATTTAATGTTGTCGCGGAATATTGTCCCGGCGGGCTCTTTGCTAATCTTAGTGCACCTCCCGGTTTTGTTTCCTATTTATGGAGTACCGGACAAACCACGCCTTCAATTACTATTAACAATGCTACGGTTGGCGATACAGTAGCTGTTACCATGACATCAATAACCGGTTGTCAGGTTACATTAAACACTGTTCTAAAAGCATCTATAGTGGCTTCATCATTTATACTCTCCGATTCCTGTTTCAACTCCACTCAATTTATTGATGCTTCATACATTGTTACCGGTTCCCCTATTGCAGCATGGTATTGGGACTTCGGAGACGGAACATCTTCCACACTACAAAATCCGGTACATCAATATTCAAATGCAGGAACCTATTTGGTAACTTTATATGTAACGAATCAGGGCGGATGTCAGGATTCAACATCACAGTTTGTTTCATTATACAGTATTCCAACAGCATCATTTGTAACAACTCCGGTGTGCCCCAAGAGCGCTAATGTATTCCTGAATCAAAGTTCCTTTACTCCTCCTGATACCATTACACAATACTATTGGAATTTTGGTGATGGTAGTCCTTCCTCAAATTTGCAATCCCCCATACACTCTTTTAATATTCCGGGAAATTATCAGGTAACTTTAATTGCTATTTCTAATAAAGGCTGTGCTGATACAAGCATAGTAACTGTATCGCCATTACCATATTCCATTGCCGGATTTACAACACAATCACTATGTAATAATACAACCATCAACTTTACTGACACATCAAAAGTCTTTAACGGGTCAATTAGCTCATGGACCTGGGATTTCGGGGATGGTTCTCTTGTTTCAAACCAGCAAAATCCGACGCATCAATATTTAACACCGGGAATATATACTGTAAGCCTTATTGTAATCACTGACAGTGTTTGCGCGAGTTCCTTTTCATCACAAGTTGCCGTTTTAAATTATCCTATTGCAGCATTTTCTTTTGGGCAGGCATGTGAAAATAATGAAGTTATTTTTAATGATAATTCACAACTTCCCGGTGCAACCATTACAAACTGGCAGTGGAATTTCGGCGATGGAAGTCCCTTAAGTACCTTAGATGATCCTGCACATATATATACACAGTCCGGTAACTATTCCGTTAATTTAATTGTTACGGCCTCTAATGGTTGTACCGATACCATTAATCATTCGATTACCGTGCTTGATTCTCCTGTGGCGGCATTCACAACAACATCTGCCTGTCCGGGGAATAATATGCAATGTAGCGATTTAACAACAATAACCGGAAGTACAATTACACTACATCTTTGGAACTTCGGTGATAATACTCCTTTTAGTCCTTTGCCAAATCCACAACATATATATAGTTCGTCCGGAGCATATAATATAACCTTAATCGTTGTTGCAGCTAATGGTTGTAAGGATACTATTTCACAGCAAATTCAAACCAGTCCTCTCCCCATTCCTGTTCTAATTGCAACTTCAGGTTGTCAATTTTCACCTTTAGCGTTTAACAGTTCGTCTTTTATAACAGGAGGTCATATCGATACTACCTACTGGAACTATGGTGATGGCAGTGCTACTGAAACCGGGCTTACCACCACACATATTTATACGGCTCCCGGATACTACAATATAACTCTTACTTTAATCAGTGATAATGGTTGTATTAGTACTACTTCTGATCAGGTGTTAGTGAGTGAAGTTCCACAGGCTGATTTTATTTCAAACAATGTTTGTTCCGGCCAGTCGAGTTTATTTATTAATCAAACACCGTCTATTCCTTTTATCAATCAGGTAATGTGGAATACCGGTGACAATAATTCTTATAATGGGAACGATACATTATACCATCTGTATCAAATAGATTCAACATATTTAGTTACATTAATTGTTGTTAGTGATTCCGGATGTGCAGATACTATCAGTCATGCAGTAACTGTTTATCCATTGCCTTCGGTAGGTTTTGTGACTGCCGGAACTCCCTGTGAAAATGATAAAATTCAATTCACAAGTACATCGACACCCGGTAAAGGATTTGCACATGCACTATGGCTTTTTTCAGATGGTCAGACAGCATCTAGCGATAATACCACTCACCAATTTAATACAGGCCAGCATATAAATACACTTATCATTACTGATGAAAATGGATGCATTGACTCCACTTCCAAAATGATAGAAATACATCCTTATCCTTTAATAAGCTTTACAACTGACAATGTTTGTGATGGCATTCCGGCTTATTTTACCGGCTTCGCAAATTGTTCAGATTCTGTAACTATATATAATTGGGGTTTTGGTGACAGCACAATGGCCTATCAGATAAATTCCGATCATTTATACGATGCTCCCGGAAATTATACCGTAACATTTATGGCAAGCAGTATCAATAGCTGTACAAGTATAACTAATAGTGACATTACTGTTTATCCAAATCCGGTGGCGGCATTTTCAACCGGGGTATCCTGTTCACAAAATCCTGTTTCAATGTATAACCAATCAACCATATTGAGCGGTTCTTTAAGCGGTATGTTGTGGGACTTTGGTGACAGCACCCTTAAATCGACGGAATACAATCCGGTGCATATATATATTCAGCCGGGAAGCTATAATGTTTCACTAACTGCGGAGTCAGACAATGGTTGTGTTGGCCAGCATTTGCAACCGGTTCCTGTTAATTATTTGCCTGTCGCTTCATTTAGTAATGATACGGCATGTGCACTTTCACCAACCACCTTTCTTAACACTTCCACTGTAACAAATTCTTCCATTGGTCAATCATTCTGGTTATTTGAAAATGGAGCAAGTGATACTACATTCTCACCACAGTATTCATACTCATCTTCCGGTATTAAAAATGTATCGCTTATCGTCATCACTAATGAAGGTTGTGTTGATTCTGTTACAAAACCTGTAAAAGTGTGTGAGCTTCCACAGCCGGATTTTATTGCCCTTCCATCTGAAGGATGTGTGCCTTTATTTGTTAAGTTTAAAAATCTTTCACAAAGTGCAGATGGCGCGATAATCAACTGGAACTGGCAATTGAATTCAAATAACTCAAGTGTAGCAGTTGAGCCCGGTTTAATTTACAATGATGCTGGATTGCATGATATCACTTTAATGGTTACTACAGATGTTGGATGCAGTAATACTATTTTAAAACCGGAATATATTAATGTTCATCCATTGCCCGTTGCAAAATTCTCTTTTGCAAATAATAAACCTGATATATTAACTCCGTTTGTAGAAATAATAGATGAATCCGTGCTGGGGTTTAAATGGATGTACGATTTTGGTGATAACACTACATCTGATAATCAAAATCCTTCACATAATTATCCTAAGGTTGGAAAATATAATGTTGAACAAGTTGTTGAAACGGAGTTCGGTTGTTTAGACTCCACTTACCGAATCATTGAAGTTAATAATGTGTATACTTTGTACATTCCTAATTCCTTTACCCCAAATAGCGATGGGTTAAATGATGAATTTATTTATGTAGGAATTGGAATTGTTGATTTCTCCATTGCCATATATGATCGGTGGGGCAAACAAATATTTTCTGCAGATGATATGAATAAAACCTGGAATGGAATGGTAAACAATGAGTATGCGAAAGAAGACACGTACTTCTACATTGTGAATGCAAGAGATATCTTTAAGAAACAACATTCTATTACCGGACAGGTTAGCGTTGTATATTAATAAATGTAATATTGCCGTTGCACACATGTCAATCAAAAAATCTAAATTATTTACTTGTGTTTGATATTGTATCCGGCTCTGATCTTCGGTTCACTACTGAATAAATATTCACTACTTTTGCACCAACCCCTAATAGCAAAAGTCATCGGTGGAACGTTTATTACAATTAAAAAAGCTTCTGCGCATTGAGCGTGATGATGATTTTCAGCAGTTTACTGAACTTTTTTCCAAAAACAATATCCAGCTCCGGAAACAAAATGGAGTTACCTGGTATCCGATAAATATAGTTAGCACAGAAATTGGTGCCGGTGATTATATTTCCATTGACGTAGAAAGGACTTCTAATCTAAATGAATCGCATAAGTTCTCGGGAGGTAAAATGGTTTCACTTTTCTCCAATCATTATAGTAATGAAAAACCGTTGAACGGCACCATTAAAGTACTTGGTCCAAATAAGTTGCGCATCGCATTAAATGTAGATGAGCTGCCTGACTGGTGTGATGATGGCAAGTTAGGCATTAACCTTTCCTTTGATGAAGCAAGTTATAAAGAAATGGATATTGCTCTTGACAAAGTAATAAAGGCATCCAATAATCGACTTGCCGTAATTCGTGATATTATATATAATAATCGTCTGCCTCAATTTGATAAGATAGATGAGACATTTGAAATAGCCCGTTTGAATGCATCTCAGAACGATGCAGTGAGGAAGATTCTTGCAGCAAAGGATATTGCAATAATTCATGGTCCACCGGGAACCGGAAAGACCACTACTCTGGTGCAGGCAATTAAGCAAGTTTTAAAAAATGAAAAGCAGGTTTTGGTATGCAGTCCAAGTAATACTGCTGTTGACCTGTTAACGGAAAAATTGCATCGTGAAGGATTAAGTGTGTTGCGTTTAGGGAACCCTGTTCGTATTTCAGAAGAAGTATTAATTAATACGGTAGATGCAAAAATGGCGGCACATACCTCCTTTAAAGACATCAAAGCTTTTCGAAAAACAGCGGAAGAGTATTTCCGGATGGCTGGAAAGTACAAACGAGTATTAGGTCGTGAGGACAGAGAGCAACGAAAGCTGCTTTATCAGGAAGCAAAAAAGATCATGCAGGAAGTACGTGACCTGGAAGATTATATATATAATGATCTGTTTGATAAGGCTCAGGTAATTGCTTGTACTCCGGTAGTATCGGCGGGAAGAATGATCCGCGACAAACAATTTACAACTGTTTTTATTGATGAGGCAGCACAAGCCCTGGAACCAATGACGTGGATTCCTATAAGTCGCTGTAACCGGGTAATTTTTGCAGGTGATCATTTTCAGTTGCCTCCAACGGTTAAATCAAAACGCGCTGAAGCGGAAGGGCTAAAAGAAACATTATTTGAACGAGCAGTAGCAATTGAAGGTGTTTCTGTGATGCTGAATACGCAATACCGGATGCATCAGCACATCATGGATTTTTCCAACCATCAATTTTATAGTGGTAGCCTTATTGCAGATCATTCTGTAAGAGAGTCCGTATTGAGTAGTATGCCGGAAGAGTTTTTAATTAATACATCTGTAACATTTATTGATACTGCAGGCTGTGGTTATAATGAAACCTCAAATCCGGAAAGTGTTAGTATTTCCAATCCGGAAGAAGCTGTATTACTTATTAATCATTTAAAGATGTTGTTGGGTCAATATCATCTTAGAGAAAAAAGAAAAATGATAACCGTTGGAATTATATCTCCCTATAAAGAACAGGTGCTTTATATTCAATCTCTTATTGCAGAAGATGATGAGCTACAAAAACTTCCGGCTAAGATTGTGGTAAAAACGGTTGATGGGTTTCAG
Organism: Bacteroidota bacterium; assembly: GCA_031411675.1. GTDB lineage: Bacteria > Bacteroidota > Bacteroidia > AKYH767-A > OLB10 > JANOXC01. The sequence continues at coordinate 6,630 of JANOBN010000638.1, forward strand.
GGACAGGAGCGGGACATTATATATATTAGCCTGGTAAGAAGTAATGACACTAAAGAAATAGGTTTTTTAAACGATACGCGACGAATGAACGTGGCGCTCACCAGGGCAAGACAAAGGCTGGTTGTAATTGGCGATAGCTCAACACTTGCCAATCATCCTTTTTATAAAAGCTTTATTGACTATGCAGAAGGAATTGATGCTTATGTTTCAGCGTGGGAGTTTGTATCTTGAAAAAGTAGTTAGTATCTAGTATCAAGTAGCTAGACTAGTTGTTGGTTAATTGTTACTGTTACTTTTATTCGTTAACCGATACTAACGAATAAATATTTCTTTGCGCTCCTCTGCGTATTTTTTTTCTCTGCGATCTCCGCGGTTAATAACTTGCTTTCAATAGAAACAAATATTTCTTGCAAAAGAAAAATGCTCTAATGATGCAGAATAAGTGGAGATATGTTATACTTTCTAAAAAACAAAATCAGCTCCTGTGTTTCTTCTCATACCGCTTCCCGTATTTCTCTTTCATTTGATCTGCACGGGTTACTTTGATATTTACTTTTTTATTCTTTTCCTTTTTCTCATGAATTGCAGGTCCCTTTGCAATATTCTTTGGGCGCCTTACTTCTACAATCTTCATACTTATTACGGGCATTTCATCTTCCGTTAAAACATCTGAAACTTCTACTGCTTCCGGCATTCTTTCCATGGGTATTTTTTGTCCCATCAATGCTTCTACCTTTTCCTGATTCTCCTTATCATTCTCCGTAATAAATGTGATTGCAATTCCTTTCTGATCAGCTCTTCCGGTTCTTCCGATACGATGCATATAATTTTCAGGAACAGGAGGAACATCCATATTAATTACATGCGATACTGATGACACATCCAGTCCACGGGCTATGATATCCGTTGCAATTAAAATACTGCATGCTCCACTTTCAAAATCCTCCACCGTTTTAAAACGTGTGTTTTGTGATTTGTTAGAATGAATGACAGCTAATTGATCGATAAAAGATTCTTCCAATCTTGAAAAAATATCATCAGCCAGCTTTTTACTTGCCGCAAATACGAGAACCTTCTTCATACTTTTATCTGATGACAAGAGGTGTTTTAAAAAATTAACTTTTGTATTATAATTCTGCACCGGATATCCAAGTTGTGTAATATTAGCTAAAGGTGTTCCGGTTGGTGCAGCTTCTATTAGTACCGGATTATTAAAATTATCTTTAATCATTGACTCCACTTCTTCCGTAATTGTTGCCGAGAAAAGTAAATTTTGTCTTTTGGCAGGGAGCAAATCAAATATATTTCTTATTTGTGGTCTGAATCCAAGATTTAATAATTCATCCATTTCATCAATCACCAGCTTCTTAATGTAATTCGATTGTATGGTTCCGTTTAATAATAAATCCATCAATCTTCCCGGTGTTGCAACCACTACATCTGTTCCCGCCAAAATCGTTGCCATTTGTGTTTTAATATTTGCGCCGCCATAAACACCGGTTACCTTCAATGAAGTATATTTTGCAAGTTTCTCAAATTCATCAACTACCTGTACCACCAATTCTCTCGTTGGAACTAATACCAGCACTTCCGGATTTCGTTTTTTAGAGAGCTGCCACATCCGCATAATTGGCAACAGGTAGGCATATGTTTTTCCTGTTCCGGTTTGGGCAATGCCTAATACATCTTTGCCTGACATAACAGGGGCAAAAGCACGTTGCTGTATTGTTGTCGGGTGGGTGAGACCCATATCAGTAAGTGAATTTAGTAAAAGTGAATTTAAGTTTAAGTCCTGGAATGTCATTGAATTACAATAATTGATTGGCAATAAAAGTACGGCTAATATTCTGTTTTAAAAAAACGCCTCTTAAAACAGCTTTCAATTCAATAAAAAAGGGCAGAAAACCACTTCTACCCTCCACCACTAAGCTAACGATTTAATCATTTGCTCTTCTCCGCATAGGCTGCTGCTGCTTCACGTACCCAAATGCCGTTTTCATGTGCAGCAATCCATGCTTTCATTCTTTCTTTATTACGCGGACCTTTTCCTTTAATCACATCAAAAAAATCGCTCCAGTTAATATCTCCATGTTCGTAATGTTGTGTCTGCTCATTCCACCTTAATTTATCATCCGGAATTTTTAATCCAATAATCTTTGCCGGCGGTACTGTACGATCAATAAAACGTTGGCGTAAATCTTGTAGGCTGCTTGAAATCGGTTGACTTTTTAGTTACAAATTAATAATTAATTATTATAAAAAAATAGCCATATTTCTGAAAGTGTTTTGATAACGAAATATCAGGTATAAAAAGGCCCTGCTGTTATGCAGGGCCAGAAAAGTAGTTCGTGGTTGAGAATTATTTTTTAATTTTGAATAACTATTTTTTTTGTTGCTGTTTTGTTATCTAATTTTAGCTGTAGAAAATAAACGCCATTATCCAATTTCAAATCATTTATTAAAATATCGTTGTTGCCGGATTTTATGATTTCATCTTCTTTATAAACCAGATCCCCAAGCATGTTTTTTATTTCAATGGTTGCATTGGAAATATTTTGATTACTAAAAGTTACCTTAATATTTCCATCGGAAGGATTTGGGCTAACATTAAAATCGGCAATGCTTCCGACATCAATAATTCCTGAAACGGATTGCGTCATATAAAAATTATGTTGATAAGTGTTGCCTCCATAAACAACCTCAAAGGTCCAATTGCCCTGTACAAACCAAGCATCTACCGGATAATACCAGCGAATATAGGTGGTGGCAGTGGTCGCCCATGGAACAGTAAACGGAAAATTAAGTACGTTGGCTCCTGAAGGATTATATATATTAATTTGCATGTTAGAGTTTAACACCAAATCACGAGTATAAATCCATAACCACAATGTATCACCAATATTAAAGGTATCTGCTTCAGCAGTTATTTCAGGAGTAGGGCAAATATAATAATCCACCGAAGTTTTTTTAGTACAGATCTGATTTATGGATGGCACATTGTAAGGTTGCTGACTTAACCACCAGCTATCCGGATTCATATTATTACAGCTTCCCTGCCAAGGATCAATTAATGCATTAGTAGAATCCATAACCTGAAAATGCAGATGTGGCCAATTAGAACTTCCGGAGCTTCCTGCTGTACCAAGATACTCTCCGGTAACAACACTGTCACCAACACTTTTAGCAGTCAATGATCCTGATTTAAAATGCAGATACCATGCAGTAGATCCGTCGGCATGACGTACATTTATCTGATTAAAGGTGCCTGATCCATTATTACTACAATTGCGATCAAAATTTCCGTCCACTTTATTTACAATAATTCCAGGTGCGGCGGCAATTACTTCCATCACTTGTTCATCCATTCTTCTCCAGGCATAAGGCCATAAAATAATATCCGTTCCTGCATGATTGCCGGTATTCCAGTCATAGGTTCTGCTGCCACAATCATAGTCTAGCAGCTGATTGGGGTACCCTGCATTATGATCCACCAGAAAGTTAACAGTATAATAGCCATAACCTGTAAAGCCGGCTTTAGCGCGTGTAGGCCATTCAAAATAGGGATGCGGAATATTAATACCTGAGCTTCTATTAAATAAGCCGGGGTTCTTATGCTTTAGCATCTCCACATTTTTATCTATTTTTTTTTGTATTTCCTTCTGTTCTGTTTCTGAGAGGCAGTTTCCTTGATCAAGATGAACTTCACTCAACAGGCCTTTGGAAGGTTTCTTTGCTTGTGATGTTTGAAGTTTAGCGCCAGGAACTTCTCTTGTTAATACGGTACTTTGACCAATCAACTTTATACTGATAAGTAAGAACGCAAAAATTAAATTGAATTGTAGAAGTCTTTTCATGTCTTAAACGATTATTTTAATGTTGTATGATTATTTTTTGAGTTTCGATATTATTTACAATTTGAAGTTGCACAAAATAAATTCCATTTTCAAACCTGCTTACATCAATTACATTTTCTCCGACTGATCCTGCTGATTTGAAAACCTGATGTCCCATCACATCAAATATCTTCAATTCGGTTAAATCAATTCCTATTAACTGATAACTAATGACTAATAACTCATTAGCCGGATTTGGGTAAACACATGCTGCCATTATGTTGGTTCCAGTTTCCTCTATACCTGCAATGATTGTGTTGTTATATCTAACGACTGAAAAATCATAGTTATTAGAACCAATAATGCTTCCTCCTGCAACCACAATTTTTCCATCGCCTTGTATGGCAATAGAAAAAGCACGATCATCATCAGAACTTGCAATAGCTGTTGTTACTTTTCCATCCGTATCAAAACCGGTATTTAAACTACCATCAGGGTTATAGCTTACTAATGCAAAATCTGCGTTATTGATTTCTGTATCTCCTGCCACCAAAATTTTTCCGTCGCTTTGTATTGCAACTGAAAGGCCACGATCATCGCTAAAATTACCAATATTAGTTGTGACCTTTCCATCGGTATCGAAGGAGTTATCTAAACTGCCATTGGTATTATAACGCACCAAAGCAAAATCATCATTATTCCCGTTATTACTTACTCCCACTGCGACAATCTTTCCATCGCTTTGTATGGCAAGTGCAAACAAATCATCAATTGAATTCCCAATATCTGTAGTAACTATTCCGTCTGTATCGAAAGTATTATCTAAAATACCTGTACTGTCGTAACGCACCACAGTGAAATCATAACCGGGGCCAATTGACGTAGATCCGGCCAACACAATTTTTGCATCAGGTTGTATGGCAATTGATGAACAGAGATTGGCAGTACCTCCAATATCAGTAGTAACTATTCCATCGGTATTAAAGCTATTGTCTAAACTGCCATTGGTGTTATAACGTACAACGGCAAAATCATAATTAAGGCTACCTGCGGCATATCCGGCAACTAAAATTTTCCCATCTGCTTGTATCGTAATTGAATTTCCCCAATCACTTGAACCACCGATTGCTGTTGTAACCTTGCCGTCAATATCAAAAGTGTTATCCAAACCGCCATCGGTGTTGTAACGTGCAACGGCAAAATCATAGTTAGTACCATTGGAACTTCTTCCAGCTACTATTATTTTTCCGTCAGTTTGTATAGCAACAGCAATTCCATTGTCACTAAATCCTCCAAAATCCGTAGTTACTTTTCCATCATTGCTAAAGTTGGTATCTAAACTGCCATTAGTGTTATAACGTACTAAAGCAAAATCAGCATTACTTCCGTTTTGCCTTTCTCCGACTACAACAATTTTTCCGTCGGTTTGAATAGCAACGGCATAGGCAACATCTCCTGCAGTACCGATTGTTGTTGTAACTTTTCCGTCAGTATCGAAAGTTAGATCTAAGGAACCGTTTTGTGCGTAAGACGAAGCAGATATTAATAGAAACAGAAAAAAATAGTGCAGGGAAAAAGTTGATTTAAGTTTATTTTTCATTGATATATTGATTTAAAATTATTTTTTTAGTCCGCTCATTTTCATTTAGTGCTGAATTATTAATTTTTGAGTGGAAGTATTATTTCCTGAAGAAAGTTTCACAAAATAAATTCCGTTTTCAAATTCACTTACATCAATGTCAATTATTGAACTATGCATGGTTGATGTAAAAACTGTTTTCCCGGTTACATCAAATATTTTTATTTCGTCCCCTGTCCTAAAATTTGAAGTTTGAGCCTTAAACTCATTGCCCGAAGGATTAGGAAACATGGAAAACAATTTTTCTTTTTCAATCTCTTCTACCCCGGTAAACAAATCAAATGTTGGCCAACTTGTAATGCCGGGTAGCACACTCCAAAGCAAACCATCCACAGCACCTGATATATTGCTCACATTAGCTGTTCTTGAATTTAATAGTATTGCGATGTTTAATTGCCAATTTCCAGCGCGCACAAATTCTGTTGTTGTTCCGGGTATAGAACCCAGATGCCACCAATTATTGTTACTATTAACATTAATTCCCAATCCATAGTTGGGCGACACTGCTGTGGGTTTTATCATTGTATCAATTGATGCAGGTAATAAAATATCAGGTCGGGTGTTGAATCGATCCACAGCACAAAGCAATTTACATAAATCTTCTGCTGACGCTACCCATCCTCCATGCGAATCCATAAATTCAATATTAAAACCACCGTAAGGCCAGGGCACTAATGTTGAGTTGTTATAGATTGAGTAAGCATAAGGTGCACCCGGATAATCATAGTAGCTAACCTCATTGGGTAATTGATTCGCCTGTAAATTATTTGCCAGTTGCATCGTAGTAATTCCAAGTGGAATCAGAATTGTATTTCTAACATAATCTTCATATGATTGCCCGGTAATTTTTTCTATCACTCTTCCGGCTACACAAAATCCAAAATTGGAATATCGCGATTGTGTTCCGGGAGTAAAGTCAAGCATTTTATTAGCCAGCATGTACTGAATAACAACACTTGGACTGGGTGGTGAACCAGTTCCCATTGTAGTAGCAATGTTGTAAGCATTAAACATTGGATCGCCGGAAATGGAACTGTTCCAACCTCCTTCATGGTGTAGTAAATTTCTAACGGTAATATTGGTTACCTGCGGGTCAAGAATGTTTTGATACATTGCATCGTTTAAAATACCCGTTGGTCCAAAAACCTTTGCGTCAAGATTAATTAAACCCTGTTCAAATAATTTCATAAAGGCGATTCCGGTTACAGTTTTTGAAATACTGGCAACTCTAAAAATATTGTTCGGTTGAACAGAATCCTGCGAAGCAGTATTTGCGAATCCAAATCCGCGACTATAAACTAAACGTCCTTGATAGGTAATGGCCATTTGCCCACCGGGTACATTATAGGTAGACATAATGTTCATTAAAGCTGTATCAAAGTTGGCTAACTGCGGGACGTAAAGCCCAGTTTGAGCTTTTGACTGGAAAAACAATAATGTGATGATGACGAAATTTGTGATTAGTTTTTTCATTTTATTTAATGTTGGATAATTAATTTCTGTGTTTCGGTTTTATTTTCTGATTGCAGTTGAACAAAATAAATTCCATTTTCAAATTTGCTTACATCAATTAATGATTGGTTGCTATTAATTATTGAATGAAATATCTCTTTCCCCGCTACATCAAATATTTTTATTTCCCTTTTTTCAGCTCCCAATAACTGATAACCAATAACCAATAACTCACTAACGGGATTAGGATAAATAGTTGCTGCTTCACTAAATTGATAATCGTTAACCGCCATTGGTGTTCCCGCATTGCAACCGGCAAGATCACCATAGGTAGTACTTGAATTAGGAAAAGGCAAGGCTGTTCCTATATTAATTGTTGTTCCGGTAATGGTCAAGGGTAACAGGCTGTTTGGATAAGTAGGATGAGAAGAGCCGAACCCAATATATATAGTACCTCCCATAATAAACATTCCAAATCCATTGCTGGTGTTGAAATTGAAAGGATATTGAATTACTATTGTTCCTGTCGGAGAAATAACTGTAATGGTGTCTGTTTGACTGGGATTAGCTGAGTGGCCGGTAAACAACCAGCAATTTCCATTGCCATCAACAGCTAAATCGGCAAGTGTGATTTTTTGTGTTGGCGAAAAATTATATACCGATGTAAATGAAGTTCCATTAAACCGGGTAATAGCAACAGGTTTTGGAGAAGCTGCTGAATCAAACTCCATATAATATAAATAATTGCCACTACCGGCAGCATTTACTAATCTGTTTGGCGCCACGCTCACCGATGAATTGGTCCAACCTAATCCATCATAATAACTGGAATAACTAGTGTTAGCTGTTGTATAAAATGTTGGACTGAATGCTCCTCCGGAAATATTATTGCAATAAGCAAGACTCGGATCAACCGGTCCGGGGAAGATAATTCCGTTACTTGCCAAGCTGCTTCCATTTATCGTTAGTTCTTCAATAGCACCGCCGATTGTAATCGCCCAAAAAGTATTTGGGTTACATGGTATTCCTCCTCCATTTATATTCTCAATGGCGTTTTGTTTTGCAGGAGAATTGCTTGTTACCTGCTTTTGAAAATAAGAAACATTATTGGTAATAGGGTCTAACTGACTGTATGATTCCATGACAAACAATAGCAGCAATGGTGTAAGAAGAAGTCGGAGAAGGTAGTTGTTGGTCATATGTTTTTTAGGTTAATGAAGTGAAAATTATTTTGAAAGATAGTTATTAATATCTCTGTTTTACCATTAAACCATAATTTATTGCTCCTCTTTAAATCAAATACCTTCCATTATACTGCTTCTCCTTGAAAATGGCATACCCGGAATAATATATCCCGGGTTGCCATAGAAAAAATAATTTGCTTTTAATTTTTAATCACTTTAACGATTTCTCTATAATTTTCAGAGATAATCTGCAACATATATATTCCTTCAGGCAATGATGTGATATCGGTTTCATAACTGCCTTCATTAATAATATTTTTGTTAAACACCATTCTACCGCTCAGGTCTGTCAATATCAGCTGTACATTTTCAGCCGGGAGCTGACTTAAGTCTAAGAAGAAGATTCCTGAAGAAGGATTTGGTGATACATTTACGGTTATATGATCTAATGCTTCCCGGGCGCATGGAACAGCTGCTATACTGTTCAAAGAACGAAGCGGGCCATTTCCACAAGCATTACTTGTTCTAACAGATACCACCATATTATAGGCCGTTGTATTACCAAATTTCAGATTAATTATTTTGGTTCCCTGACCATTTATTATCGTTGTTCCGGAAGGGACTGTCCAGTTATAATTATTTGCACCGGTAACGGTATTCACCTGATAAGTATTTGTGCTTCCGGGGCATACTGTAACAGGTCCGCTAATTGCTCCTGCTGCTAAAGGAGTACCGGTAATTGCCAGAGAACGCGTAGCCCCTGCGCCACAACCATTTATTGCAACAACTGAAATATTGTCATTAACAAATGAACTGAAATCTACTGCAACAGAAGTTCCTGTTGATGGGCCATCAATAGCTGCTGTTGTTCCAACCGACCATTGGTAAGATGTTGCTCCTGCAACCGGCGCTATGGAGTACATTATATTTTGCTCATTGCACAATCCTGATGCTTGTCCGCTTATTGCAACTGGTGCAGGTAATACATTCAACAGAATAGCTCTCGTACGTGCAGGACTATTTCCGCAACCGTTTCCTGCTGTAACTGTAACATCACCACCGGTGTTAAAAGAACCACTGTATACAACTTTGATGGTAAGCGTTCCCTGTCCCTGAATAATGGAAGCATTTGCAGGCACTGTCCAGGTAAAGAATGCGGAACGTGCTACGTAAGAGATAGAATATATAGCAGTATCACCCTGGCAGACTTTATTCGGGCCGCTGATGGAGCCCGGGGTAACCGGCGCAACTAACTGCACTGAAACAGGAAGGCAAGATGTTGCACTGGTGCCACAACTTCCCGGACCTGTTGCAGCAACACAAATGGAAGCACTGATTCCGTTATGAATTGCAGCAGGATTAAATTTAGCAACTATACTGGTACTTCCTTGTCCTGACACAATAGTCGTGTTTGGGCCTGCTGTCCACAAGTATCCTGTAGCTCCCGGAACCGGTGCAACTGAATAGGTGAAAGTTGCTGTAGACGAAGGATTACATATATATTGACTTCCTGTAATCAATCCCGGTGTTGCTAATAGTTGAAGAATAGATATATCAACCGAATCCATTGCAGCATTACAATTAGCAGGAGTGTTAGTGGTAATATATAAACGAACAAAGCCATTTGTAATATCAGTGGCTGATGGGATATATGTTGCAACCGGAGCATTAACATTCGGAATAAAAATTCCATTTGTTGGTGATGACCAGGTAATAGATGAAGCGCCTCCACCCATTGTTGCATTTAATGATGCATTATCGCCAACGCAAATGGGCTGATCCATTCCGGCATAAACAGTAGGAGGATTTGTACATCCGTTACAACCTTCATCAATCAAACCATCACAATCATCATCGGTTCCATTGCAAACTTCCATTGCGCCCGGATTAACTGATGCACTACCATCATTACAATCAGTATTGTTACTTACAAAGCCTGATGGAGCGGAACATGCCATGGTTGTAGCAGTTGGATTTCCGTAAGTGTCATTATCAAAATCTCTGTAATAAGTATTTTGTACGCCTTCATCAATTAATCCGTCGCAATCATCGTCAGCACTATTACAAACTTCAGTTGCAAGCGGATTAATAGCCGCGTTGTTATCATTGCAATCTCCAACTACGTACGCTTCGTTTGCATCTCCACAATCCAGATCTGAAGAATTAATTAAAGTACTGATTCCAAAATCATCATTATCAATATCAGTATAACACAATTCAGATGTATTGCAATCCTGATCAACGCCATCAGCAACTATTTCTGTTGCTCCCGGATTAATTGCAGCATTATTATCATTACAATCTGTATTGTTTGCTACATATCCTGTAGGAGGAGTTGGACTTGGTTGCGCTATAGAAATATTTTGATTGCCATACGTATCGTTATCAGCATCGCGATAGAATGTAAAGGAAGCACAGTTTTGTGCGGTAACCGTAATCGGTGTTGTGGAAGTGCGTGTACAACCATTTGCGTTGGATACAGTAACTGTAAAAGTTCCGCTTGAAGTGATTACTATACTTTGCGAAGATGCTCCATTGCTCCATGCATAACCATTTGCACTGCTTGATTGCAACGTAACACTTCCCGGGATGCAAAAGGTGGTTGGTCCGTTAGGCGTAATGGTAGGAATAGCTGGCAACGCATTAACAATAACAGGAGTGGTTGCTGATGTGCGCGTGCAACCTGCTCCATTTGAAACCGTAACCGAGTAGTTGCCTTGTGTGGTTACACTAATGTTTTGAGTGGTTTCGCCTGTTGACCATAAGTAACCGCTTGAAGCACTTGACTGTAAGGTTACACTTCCGCCTTGGCAAATCGTTGTTGAGCCAACCGGTGTAATAGTTGGAACAGCAGGTAATGGATTTGCTGTTACCAGAATTGAATTAGAAACGTGAGTACATCCATCATAATCAGTAGCAGTTACATTATAAGTGCCGCTTGTTGATACGGTGATACTGCTGGTGCTTGCACCATTGCTCCATAAATAGATTGGATAGGCAGCAGTATTTTGAGCATTCAAAACAACGCTTCCGGGTTGGCAGAAAGTAATTGCTCCACCGGCTGTAATTACAGCAGCATTAGGATTGCACGGTACACTAAAATTGTTAAGTGTGTAAGCATTGTGCGCACCACCAGATACTATACGTAAATAATAATCACCGGCGGCAAGGGTTGGAAAATTAAAGTTGGCTGTACCACCATAAATATAAGTAGTGTATAGTTGAGTTTGTGATGGGTCATAGAAATAGAAATAAACCAGATTTGCAGTTGCTACAGTTATATCAAAACTGCAACTGCCTGTAGAATACATTCTCAAAATATGATAATCATCCGTATCAAAACTTCCACCGTTGTAACGATGACCAATGTGACCGGATTTTTGCTGACGGTTGTTTAACAAAGTTGCTGTTGCAAATGTGTTGTTTACTTCTGTATCATTGTTGTAAGCTGTTGGTGTAAACGTATTTGTAAGTGTGTAGCTATTATGATTGCTACCGAAATGAACTCTCGCATAATAAGTACCTGCAGCCAGACCGCTTTTTGAAGTGGAATTGCTCCCACCATAAAGGTAAGTACCAGCAAGTGCTGTGGTAGTATCTCCATCATACAAATCAAAATAAACAAGGTTGCCATTTTCTGTAGTGATGTTTAAAGAAATATCACCATCGGCAGTAGTAATTATTTTGTACCAATCATCCCCATCAAAACTACCACCATTATTACGATAACCAATGTGTCCGGTAACAGTTCCATTTACAGAAAAAGGTAAGGCATTGTTGAAAAAATTATTTGGCTCAGCGTCGTTGGCATAAAATGCAGGTGTAAAGGAATTAGATAATTTATAGCTGTTGTATTGCCCATTGCCACCTTGCAATACTTGAATATAATATGTCCCAGCTGCTAAACCTAAGCTTGTAAATCCGACATCACCGCCATAAAGATAAGAGCCACCTAAATTAGTTGTGCCATTGGAATCAAGTAAATTGAAATATACCAAGTTGCCATTAACAGTATGAATGTTCACATTAATATTTCCATCTGTTGTAGTAACTAACTTATACCAGTCTTGAGTATCGTAAGAGCCACCATTGTAACGATGTCCAATATGTCCTTTTGCACTGTCATTAGGATTGATGATGAGTGCTGAGGTAAAAACATCATTGTTTTCGGTATCGTTTAAATAATCAGATGGACTTAAAGTATTGCCAATAGTATAACTATTATACTGTCCATTTGTACCTTGGCGAATTCGAATAAAATAATTCCCTGCAGCCAGCCCTGATATTGTAAAATTACTACTGCCTCCATATAAAAGGTTTGATCCCAATTGAGTAGTACCATCATTATCATATAAATCGAAATACACTAAATTAGTGTTTTCTGTAGTAATACTTACAGTAATGTTTCCATCCACGTTAGTAGTAAAGGAATACCAATCATCTGTATCATAAGTACCACCATTATAACGATGGCTGATGTGTCCGTTGGCACTACCATTTAACGGTATGCTGATGGCATTGTTATAAATACTATTAGGTTCTGCATCCGTTGTAAATGTTGCAGGTGTCAGGGTATTTGAAATAGTGTAGCTATTATACTGTCCATTTGTACCTTGGCGAATTCGAATAAAATAATTCCCTGTAGCCAAACCGTAGACAGTAAAACTACTGCTGCCTCCATACAAATAGTTTGATCCTAATTGAGTAGTACCATCATTATCATATAAATCGAAATACACTATATTAGTGTTTTCTGTAGTAATATTTAATGTAATGCTTCCATCTACGTTGGTGGTAAAAGAATACCAATCATCTGCATCATACGTGCCACCGTTATAACGATGGTTAATATGCCCGGTGTTGCTTCCGTTCAAAACCATACTGTTGGCAGTTGCAAAACCATCGTTTGGTTCGCTATCGGGAGCATAGGTTCGATTTGTTAAAACTGCGCCAATTGAATACGTGTTATCGGCTCCTCCTCCTAAATACACTCTTGCAAAATAGGTTCCGGCAGCAAGTCCATAAAAAGTTAAACTGCTGCTACCACCATACATGTAATTATTACCTAATGAGCTGGTACCATCACTATCGTAGAGATGATAATAAATAATGTTGCTATTTCCTGCACTAACGTTAAGGGTTATGTCGCCATCAGCAGTGCTAACGATTTTTAAATAATCATTGTCATCAGAGGTTACAGTAACTAACCCGGTTTGAGGGGCCCCACCCAGGGTAATTACATCGGTTGTAGTGCCGGGCGCATTGTTCCCCGGCTCTGTATCAGCCTTTGCATTAAAAGCCAGGAAAAGTACTGGCAGAAGGAAGAATAATAGTTTTTTCATGGTTTTCGTTTTTATCTCACAAAAGTCCGCCGGAATGCCTGTTGTGGCAATAACTCATTTGTAGTATTTTTAGCACCTCACAGACCTCTTACATGCTATCCTTTAAAACCAAGTGTTTTCCTTCCTTTTTACCTTTTTCAAGGGTCCTGCTCGGCTTGCTATTTTTGCCTTACTCCCTTTTCGCCCAGACACATAGAATAGATTCTCTTCGAAACAGGATGAGTAATACATCCGGTTATGAAAAAATGCAACTGGCTCTTGGCCTTTGTAAAGAAAAAAACTCTTTCCCGGGCGATTCCCTGTTAAAATACATTGTGCTTGCAGACTCAATGAACAAGGAAATTAAAGACTTAAGAGCAGCATACGAAATAGACTATTATAAAACCTGTTACGCTCAGGTTACCGGTAATATTGATTCCGCCATTGTACGATGTGATCATGCCTTGGCAGAATTAAAGAATCAAAAAAATCTGGGTGACCTTTACAGAAAATACATAACCTTCAATGGTGTTCTGCTTATCAGAAGTGATAAAGTAAAAGAAGCAATTGCATTGTTTTATGATGCATTAAAAGATGCAGAAATAAATAAGGATACTTTTAACATTCTGGCATCACAAAATGGAATCGGATGGGCTAACATGGAAATCTCCAATTTTAACGAAGCTATTTTATGGTTTCGAAAGGCGGCTGAATCTTCACCTAATTTATCACTTTATATAATTTACCCTATCAGTAACCTAGCTGCCTGCTATAATTCCATACACAAGAATGACTCTGCATTAATTTATGTCAATAAAGCAATTGAGATAGGGAAAAAATCGGAAGATCTTAAAGCGCTGGCGAATGCTTATGCTATTAAATCGGACATTCTTATTGATTTAAAAAAGCCCGGAGAAGCGGAAGAAATGCTCAAGATGGGAGTGGATATCCGAAAACAAATTGGTGATCAGTTTTATGTAGTTTCTGATATGTATCAGTTGGGCATCTTTTACGCAAATACCCATCAGTGTGAAAAAGGAATTAGTATTTGTAAGGAAGGTCTTGCCATTGCCGAGCGAAATAATTTTTCATCAAAGCTTATCATATTATATGAAGCACTTGCTGATAACTATAAAGAATGTGATAATTATGTAGGCTATTCTGAAGTTTTAAATACGTTGTTGGTTTTAAAAGATTCACTTTATCAGCAAAACTCTGCAGAAGCATTGGCTGAAATGCAGACAAAATATGAAGTTGAAAACAAGGAGAAAATTATTCTTACGCAAGATTACGATCTCGTTAAAAGAAACTACCTTATTTATGGCTCATTCATTTTATTTTTTCTCACAGGAATCATTTCCTTTCTGGTTTTTAAACAATATAAAGCCAGGCAACATAGTCTGGCACTAAAAGAAGTTAATCATGCAAGGGAAAATGAACGAAAGCGAATTGCTGCCGAGCTGCATGATAACATCGGCACACAGCTTAGTTATATCAGCCGAAAGACGGAGTTTATGAATGAAGAAAAGTCTTCACTTAACGAAAAACAAATTAACTCCTTAAAGGACATCACCAGTTCAGCGCGACGTTCTATTTCAGATCTACGAGAGACAATATGGGCGTTAAAAAAAGAAAATATCAGCATTAATGATTTAGCTGATCGGTTAAAGGCGTTTGTACATCAGCAACTCGAGGGTCAAAATGAGCCACAAATTCATATAGAAGAAAATATAGAAAAGAACCTGCTCTTTACCAGCATAGAATCGCTTAACATATTCCGCATATTCCAGGAAGCAATTCACAACGCCCTTCAGCATTCAGAATGCAAAAACCTTTACCTTGCTTTTGAGTCCTATAACGATGGCGGGTGGAATATCAGTATTCGTGATGATGGGAAAGGATTTGATGTAAGCAAGCAGTATGAAAATCATTTCGGTCTGGAGAATATGATGCAAAGGGCGAATGAAACCGGAAGTGATTTTACAATAAACAGTAAGCCGGGGCATGGAACCATTATAGCACTTGAAGGTAAGTTATAAAAAATGCAAAATACCTCATTTGTGTTATTGATAAAAGAAAGGAAGTACTATTAATTTGTAGCCAGGGAGATTACTGAATATGCCGATACGCATTGCCATTGTTGATGATAAATCACAGAATAGAATTCTGCTTTCGGAGCAGCTGGGTATGTCGATGAACTTTAACATTGTTTTTGTTGCTAAAAACGGTGTAGACTTTTTGGAAAAGATGAAAGCATTGGATAAAAAAGATTTACCGCAAGTGGTATTGATGGATATTGAAATGCCGGAAATGGATGGCATTGAAACCGTTTCCACTGCCCGTCTCATCTACCCCGGCACCAACTTTTTAATGCTGACTGTTTTTGATGATGATGAAAAAATATTTGATGCTATAAAAGCCGGCGCTTCGGGATATTTGTTAAAAGATGAGAAAACAAAAATCATTGAAGATTATATGCAGCAGTTAGTTGAAATTGGCGGAATACCCATGAGCCCGTCAATTGCACGAAAAGCGATGAATATGTTGGTTAAGTCAAAAACCTCTGCTTCTGCTGTAAATGCATCTGAAGAAGCTGCCGGTCATGATTTGTCAGACAGGGAGGTGGAAGTATTAAAGCTACTGGTGAATGGTTATGACTATAAAGTAATAGCAGAAAAATTATTTCTGAGTTCACATACTGTCAGAAAGCATATTGCAAATATTTACAGCAAACTGCATGTGAGTTCAAAAGCGCAGGTGATAAATCTTGCATTTCAGAAAAAATGGGTTTAAAATCCTATTAATTCCTTTTCAGGGTCGGTAATTAGCTTAACAATATGCCGGTTTAAATTATAAAAAGCCATAATCTCTTCCAGTTTAGAAACTCTTACTACCAACAACAAATTCTTTATTTCGGAATTCAACAGTTTTATCAATACCTTATGAAATCCAAGTCCTGATAATTCCAAAGGACCAATCTCATCAATAATAATCATTTTTGCATTTTGTGATTGAGCAACTGTAATTACATTTTCTGCCCAATTAAATGCAGAAGAAGAAAAAATGAATCGCCCGACTTTCTGCACCTCCTTTTCATCAGGAGCTGCTTCCATTAATTTCAATTCTCCATTGCTGATGTTCTTAAAGTATCGTTTGCCATTAATAACGGGAGATAGTATTCCGGCTATTCCCGATCTCGTCTCACACCAGACTTCCAGTCGTGTGGTTTTTGAGCTGCCCTGCAAGCCGGTAAGTATATATATTATCATTTTGCAGAAGTTAAAAGCAATCGAAAACAGTTTTTGATAAATATTGTGATTCTATTTATACCATAGCTTCGGGCAGATAGCAGCCAAGCATACTGCACCATTATTTTCATCTCAGGCAATAATAAAAGAATTCTTTCTATTTCCTGTGAGAAGGCGTTTTTCTTTCCGGAAAGCCATTTTTTTAATAGTTGCATTAATACCGGAGATAAAAAGAAATACCAGAAAAAGAGGATTATTACTGAACGTACAATTAATATTAAAGGTTTGCTTCTTAGCGCAGCGAGAAAATTATCTTCCGAATAAATCTTGTAAATCAGTGTAACAAATAACACAAAAAAGATCCAGAAAAGAATTGATATGCCTTTCTTCCTTTTTCCTTTGATCAACGGTTCTTTTATCTCTGCTGCTTTATATTTATCTGTATGCAATGGCAATAATTCAGGCAAACGGACGGCAAACCTTCCTGTTAAAAGTCCTGTTATAAAATGTAACAGAAGATACCCTCCAACAATATACTTAGTAAATGCCACATTTTCGGCACCCATTGTTTGCATTACACTGTTAAGGAATTCATCCAGTGCTTTCCAACCTTCCATACCAAATAAAACGGTAAGCACAATTAATTTTTGAAATGCCGATTGCATCAATGCAAATACAGAAGTAAGGTAACAGGCAATTCGGTAGTTTACCCGCAGTGAAAAAAGCAATTCTGAAAATAATCCTTGCAGCAAAACCGCAAAATAAGCTGTAAAAGGAGTGTGTGGACTTAAGGTTAGTTTCACAATCATTACTAACAAAGTAGCGTGTAGAATTTTTCCGGGAGTAAAATCTTGCCTTGCCAAAGCGCACATACAAATTGCTGCAAAAGAGGAAAGTACAAGTCCGGTAAAAGGCACCTGCATTCCATGCAATATTCCTCCAAGGAACGCTTCACTAAAGGCCCACATGGCGGTAATACGTAACTGTGGTGCGGATAAAGATTTACTCACTCCCCTGTAAATTTATGGCATCTCCAACTTTTATTTCGCCTGCGGTCACTGCAAGAAGGTTCATTCCGAACAAGATATTATTGTTTACCTGCCTGAATGTTGCTAACGTTTTTAAGGGTTCTTTAGAAGGCACCCCGTTTTCTTGATTTATAGTAGTTATCTGGCAACGCATGCAGGGTTTTAATGCACGAAACTTAATATTGCCAATGTTGATATCGTGCCAGTTATCTTCACAAAATGCATTTCCCCCGCTAAATACCAGATTCGGACGAAAGCGATTCATCGGTAATGGTTCCTCTAGTCTGTTATTGAGGTCCTGCAAGGAATTTTCTC
This sequence comes from Bacteroidota bacterium, assembly GCA_031411675.1. Lineage (GTDB taxonomy): Bacteria > Bacteroidota > Bacteroidia > AKYH767-A > OLB10 > JANOXC01. The sequence continues at coordinate 24,650 of JANOBN010000638.1, forward strand.
CGATTATTAAATATGGATAACCATCTGCAAAGCTTACTTGTTCGTTTTCCTTTGCATAAATTGGGTTAACAGGTCGGTTGGAATAGTCCGGCATATATAACAACTTACATTTAAAAGATAGTGCTTCTGTTAACCACTCATCAGCTCTTTTGTTGTAATGAATAGCCGTGCACTTATCATTCCATATTGTGGTCTGAACTGATTCTCCTTCTGCAATTTCATAAGGTATTGTTATGCAATTAGCAGGATTTTCTTTTTGATACAATAAGATTCCATCGGGATTAAAAGCAGTTCTTATCAATGCCATTGCATGCACTTCACGCTGTGTAATAAAAACATTATTGTCATCAGTAATCATCCAGCGCCTGTCATATTGAAAACCGCGAGCAGTGGTTACTGCATGATTTACAGAAATCCCTCCCAACGACTTAACAGGATAAATATTAATTTGTGTAATTAATTGCTGCATTATGGTGTCAAATTTACTTGTTTTATATCATCAATCTTCACTATTTTTATCACAATGATTTCCTTCCTGCTAAATGAGAAAAAGATAGATGCTCTGCACAAGCCGGGAATGACTTTGCTGGACTTTATACGTTACGAGCAGCATCTAAAAGGCACGAAGATAGGCTGCAGGGAAGGTGATTGTGGCGCCTGTACGGTGCTTATTGGCAAATTAGAGAATGATGAAGTAAAATATATCTCCATGACTTCCTGCCTTACTCCATTAATTAATGTACAAGGCTGCCATGTAGTAACTGTTGAAGGTATCAATGGTGAGGGTCTTACCCCGGTACAGGAAGCTGTTGTTGAAGAAGGAGGCACACAATGTGGATTTTGTACTGTTGGATTTATTATGTCGTTAACAGGTTCCTGCTTAAAAAAAGAAAAACCTTCTGCGGAACAAATAATTGAAGTTATAGATGGTAATATTTGTCGTTGCACCGGTTATAAATCACTGGAAAGAGCCGCACATCGCATCTCCGCGTTATTGCAGATAAAACATTCCGAAGACAGAACAGGATGGTTAATTAATCAGGGTATTTTGCCGGGCTACTTCGCAACTATTGCTGAACAATTAAAAGAAATGGAGATTAGTTCTTCAACAGGGACAGGAATTGTAACCGGTGGTGGAACTGACCTTTATGTTCAAAAGCATGATATCATGTTGGAAGAAGAAATTCATTCTGTATTTCATATTGCATCTCTAAATACAATTACAGAGCAAAATGATAAGATTATTTTAGGTGCTTCAGTTACCGCAGATGATCTGAAACAAAGTAAATTGTTTAATACCATTTTTCCTGACTTGCAACAGCATCTTAAACTGGTTTCTTCTACACCTATCCGTAACATGGCAACACTGGCGGGAAATTTTGTGAATGCTTCTCCTATTGGTGATATGACTATCTTTTTTCTGGCATTAAATGCTGAAGTTATTCTAAATAACAAAGGGAAAAAAAGAAACGTTTTATTAAAAGACTTTTACAAAGGATATAAAATTATTGAT
>JANOBN010000639.1:0-15860 GCA_031411675.1 Bacteroidota bacterium
GATGAACACATGCATCCGGTTTGAATTTCATCAATAAAGCTTCAATATCTTTGTCATTTCTTTCATCCTCATTTATAAAAATAAACTCCGGATGATTATATATATCCACCAGCGACTGACCGCCGAAGGCAAGATAGTCAACACCAATAACAGCAAATCCTTCCTGCAGTAAAATACGGGTTAATACAGAACCAATATAACCGGCGCAACCGGTAACAAGTATTTTTTTCATATATTTAATTATTCCACCAGATATTTAATATCTTCCTGTGCCTTAATAAAATCTTCCGGTCTTCCGATATCCAGCCAATAGCCTTTCACGGGGTAATTATGTACTTTTTTATCTCTGCGCAACAATTCCATAATAAGATCGGTTGCATCAAAACTTTTTCCATGAGGAATATACTGCAGCATACTTTTCTTAATAAGATACATTCCCGCATTGGAATGATAAGTATAAACCGGTTTTTCTTCAAGAGCGGTTATGCGGTGTTTTTCTGTTTCAAGCACTGCATAAGGAACGCTTACCTGATATGGAACCGTTGCTACACACATATCGCTTTCCTGTTTATTGAAAAACAATAAAAAATCTTCGAGGTCAATATTTGTCAGAAGATCTGCATTCATAATAAAAATAACATCATGACTAAAATTGGTTATTAACGCTAAACTGCCTATTGTGCCTAGTCTTTCCTTTTCCACAACAACTGATACGCCTGAATTATTAAATTTCTCCTGCTTAAAAAAGTCAACAATCTGATCGCTTAAATATCCTGTGGTGATATTGATTTTATCAACGCCGTAACGGGAGAGGCGATCCACATTGTGTTCTATGATTGCTTTATCTCCTACTTTTAATAATGGCTTGGGTGTATTAAGTGTAAGTGGCAATAAACGTTCTCCTCTTCCACCTGCCATAATAACTGAATCAACAGGAAGAATAGACTTCTGTGTACTAAAATCAACAATGCGAAGTATTCTTTTCTCACTGTCGATAACAGGAATAAGTAATATTTTCTGCTTCTTAAGTTCGATGATTTGATCCAGTGAAAATGAAGATTTTTCTAAATAGCGAAAATCTTTATACATGGCTTTGCTCACCTTATCATCAAGTTGAATTCCGGCAAGTAATGCTCTGCGTATGTCGCCGTCAGTTAATGCTCCTACAAGATGATCATTATGATCTATAACAAACAAGGTCTGGTATTCTGCTTTACCAATTGCATTGATAATGCCTAAAGCCTCCAGTATGGTGATTTCTGAATTTACAATGTTCGCTTTGAAATCTGTCATATTATCCTTCCCGGATTTCCGGCAACTTTTATGTTATCTTCAATATCTCTGATTATAACTGCACCGGCACCAATTATCACATCATTACCGATCGTTACTCCTTCTTTTATTACTGCTCCGGCCCCAATGAAAGTGTTTTCTCCCACACTTACATTTCCACACAGAATAGCACCCGGACCAATATGGGCAAAGTTACCAACTTTACACTCATGTTCCACCACTGAGGAGGTATTCAAAATTACGCCGTCTTCTATTTCAGAAAGTGCATTTACTACTGCATTAACGCCTATCATTATTCCGGTGCCCTTCAATAATGCAGCGGATGAAATTACAGAAGCAGAATCAATTGCATTTATATGCTTTAATCCTGTTTTATGATAACGGTTAAATAAAGTCCTCCTGACAGAATTATTACCAATTGCAATAAAAACATGGTGATTTTTAAATTTTAGCATTACCTCTTCCGCACTATCATCACCCAGCCATTCCAGATTAAATGGATTTACCGGTTTAAGATTTCTTTCAAAATATCCTTGTATGACGAATCCTGACCGCGTTAATATATCAGCCACAACAAAAGCATGACCCGAATAACCTGCAAGTATTACTTTCTCCATTTACTTATTCTTTAATATATCAATTATTTTTAAAGCAGCATTACCATTGCCATATATATTCGAAATGCCGGGGAAAGGTTTGCCTGGAATGGAATCAGCTGTTTTCAATATTTCATCACTGTTATTGGTACAGTTTAAAACATTTTCACCCGCTATCCTTCCCTTCTGACGGTTGCCGATATTGATTACATACTTACCAAACGAAGCAGCTTCAATAATGCCACTTGATGAATTACCCAGAATAAAATCAACATACTGCATACAACTGAAATAACCTTTGGTACCAAAATTTTCTATCAGAATAACATCCTTTCCTTTTTTGCTGAATACCTGAATTTGCTCCCTGATGTAATTGCCCATTGTATCAGCATTGGCCATGGTAATAATCAAACGGTATTTCTCTGAAAGGGTATCCAGTGCCTTTATCAGTTCTTGTGTATGAATAACATTATCCTGATAGTTGATTGTTTCAGGATGATAGGTGACCAACACTGCAGGTTTATCAAATGATATCTTGAAATGATTAATGAACTCTTCTTTGCTGTAAAGGGTTAATTCATTCAGATTATCAAGACTCAATGCACCCGTGCAATATATATTTTTTGAATTGTGCATTATTTCTGACACCCGGTTTTTATAAGATTCATGCGAAACAAAATGTAATTCAGCAGCCAATGTTATCGAATGGCGAAATACATTATCTATTGCTCCTAACGTTTCTTCACCGCCATGAATATGTGCAAAAGGAATATTGAAAGGGACACCGGACATTACTGCTGCGAGCATTTCATAACGATCGCCCAAACAAAAAACATAATCAAAATCAACAGCATGTTTCTTCCAGAATTCTGCAAATAGCGACATTGTTTTTCCCATTGATTTAACTATTGCTTCAGGACTATCGCTTTCCGGAGCTGTTTCCAGTGTTGCAAAAGGTGTAAATCCATCTGCAATAATTTCACTTATAGTGTTGCCATGTGTTTTAGAAAGATGTGTTCCGAAAACAATTATTTCACAACTAAAAAAAGGATCATTGCCCAACTTATTCAACAATGGTTTATAAATTCCATAATCGGCACGTGAGCTGGTTAGTATTGCTACTTTCATCAATTATAAGTTACCATGATAAAATGTTGTACGGTCTGTTTCATGCAAGGTCTTCATACCGGAGTTTATGATTTGCTTTAAGTTCTTTATTGATTTTTTTTCCGATAACAGTATCCATTGCCATTGGAGAAATACCATCTCCCGGACGCTTCATTATTAAGTCTGATTCTGATAATAGATGACCCGCTTGTATGGTATTTGCAAGATGTATACTTTTTCTGGCTATTGTTATATTCACTATTTCCGACGGACTTGGAGTTTTAATTGCATTGCCCAAAGCCTTTTCCACATTTCTGATATACTGCACCATTGTTGCTAACTCCTTTGGCTCAAGGGATGCTTTATGATCCGGACCCGGCAACTTTTTATCCAAAGTAAAATGCTTTTCAATAACAGTAGCACCTAATGCAACCGCAGCAACAGCAACTTCAACACCGGGAGTATGATCAGAATAACCTACAGGCAATTTAAAATGATTGCTCATCTGAGACATTGCATGGAGATGAACATCATTATAAGGTGTTGGATAAGCAGTATTACAATGTAATAAAGTGATTTTCTCCTTTGATGTTCCTGCTTTTACCAAAACCTGAATTGCCTCCTCCACCTCCTCCAGCGTGCACATTCCTGTGGAAAGTAAAATGCACAGATTAAAACTGCCGGCCTTTTTCAGATAAGGCAGGTTAGTTAATTCTCCTGAAGGTATTTTTATATAACTCAAATTCAATGAATTAAGATAATCCAGGCTTTGAAGGTCGAAAGCAGACGATAAAAACCCGATCCCTGAATTTTTACATTCATTTATCAGGAAATGATGCTGTTCCGGAGTCAGCTCCAGCGCCTTTAGCATATTATACTGGTATTCGTCATTGTTTTCCCCCGATAATTGGTATGGAGCCTTCTTTGCATCCCTGCTTACCAATGCGTCTGCACTAAAAGTCTGAAATTTTACGAAATCGGCACCGGCCTTAGCTGCTTCCTGAACAAGGTTCAATGCCATATTTATATCGCCGTTATGATTTACACCTGCTTCGGCTATAATAATAACGTGCTTTCTGTCAGTCATGGTAAAGTGTTAAAGACTATGTGAATCGGAAAACCCTGATGTCCGGGCCAATAATCTTATGGCAAAAATAGGTTGTTGTATTGAATCGTATGATAGTAATACTAAAAAAAGGCGGTGTCGTTCACAGATAACTTTCAATTGAGTAATATTGGCAACGCAATCTGAAAATCGCAGAATCAAAAATGGCTATAACCGGCAATGATGCTAAACTACTTTTTTATGCCCGTAAAAACGGGGTTTCATTTGAAGAAACATTAACACTGGGAAGATTAAAATTATATACAACAGTTGCAGCAATTGCTGAACTGCAATCTAAATTTGGTGTAGCAGAAGAGACAGTAAAAAAAATAACTTTAAATGATGCCTATTCAGAGCCTCTTTTTGAATTATTAGGCGCAAAAAAGATGGATAGTATCGATGTAAGTAATTACGAAAATGCATCCTTAATACATGACCTTAATAATCCTATTCCTGATAAATGGAAAAACCAATATAGTGTTGTTGTTGATGGTGGAACATTAGAACATATTTTCAATTTCCCTCAGGCAATAAGCAATTGTATGAATATGCTTAAACAGGGCGGGCACTTTATCGGAATAACACCGGCCAATAACCTGATGGGACATGGTTTTTATCAGTTTAGCCCGGAATTATACTCCCGTATATTTTGTGCAGCGAACGGATTTCGTATTAAGAAGCTCATGATAACTGCATCGCATCTTGATGGTTCATTCGGTGATTGGTATAACGTAGCTGATCCTGCAGAAGTCAAAAGTCGTGTTGTGTTAGTGAATGAACTTCCTACTTATTTAATGGTTATAGCGGAGAGAACATCCATTGTTTCCATATTCTCAAATACCCCACAGCAAAGTGATTATACAGTTACCTGGAGTAAGAAAACAGCACCTGAAAATAAAAAAGAAACGCTTTCCAAAAAAATTATCAAAATGTTGGTGCCTGCCAAAGTAAGAGATATTTATTATGCAGTCAGATTAAAACTAAATACGGATACTCTTACCACAAAAGATTTGGGAGCTATCAACAATCAGCATTATAAAAAAGTGGAAGATCAATAAACAGGTAAGGGCTGATCAGCTATTTATTCTTAAAATAATTTTACATTAAACCTGTTTAACATCAGGCCGTTTTCTAATACCAACTACGTTCAGCAATAAATATTTTGCAATTGCAGCCGTTCTTTTGGTAAAAAAAACCATAGGATAATAACGGATTGCCTGAAAAAGATATTTAACAGCTTGTCTGTTTTCCAATGACAGTGCCAGATGCAAGGATATATAGGTATCACAATAAGCATCCATCTTTCTTCTGTATTTCCCAAAAACTTTCTTTACCTCCGGATCTTCAAACGAATAGTGAAGTGCGAGATTTTTTCTGTTCAATAGTTCCTCTTCATCATAATCAAAAACACTTCTTGAATCGTGAGAAATTAAAGCAGATGATATACGACTATCTGTTTTAAGTCCGAATTTAGCCGCTAAACGCAGCCATAGTTCCCAATCTTCTGAACCTGAAAGATGTCTATCCTCGTTGAATGCATAATTAATAGTTGCTTCCTTTTTTAAAAATACACCAATGCAGCTTAAGTGATTTCCCTTAATCAAACTATAAACATCATCCGACTTAACGGAATATTTTTTCAAGGTCTTGCCTGTTAAGCCGGATTTGGATTCATAAGCAAGATGAAAAAATGCCGGGTAATTAAATCCTATTAAAGCATTTTTAGCATTGAAAAGATAATCCTGGTAATATATATCATCGGAATCTAAAAATGTGATATAGTCGCCACTCGTTCGTTTCATGCCGTAATTTCTAGCAGCAGCCCGTTCAGAATTAGGAATCTTAAAGTACTTGATTTTTGAGGAAAGGAACGGCTTGATAACTTCTTCGGTATTATCTGTGCTCCCGTCATCAACAATAATAATTTCAAAATTCTGATACGTCTGAGCGAGAACAGATTGAATGGTCTTAAGAATAAACCCTGCACGGTTGTAAGTAGGTATTACTACAGAAAATAGAAGTTCACTCACCGTATATCTCCTCCAGTTTTTGTATCATTGCTTCAACAGAAAAGTCTCCGGCTACTTTTTTCAAGGCATTATTCTTTAATTGTTCTGCAAAATTTTTATCCGCCAGTATTTTAATCATACCGTTAAATATTTCCTCAGAATTATGGTAAGGTACCACCCATGCATTTTCCCCATGCAACACAAATTCAGGACTAACGCCGGAATGCGTACAGATAAGAGGTATGCCGGCTGCCATTGTCTCCACATAAATTTGACCGAAAGCTTCTGAATCTAATCCCACAGGCACATGAATAAATACATCAAACAATCTGTATAATGCAAATATATCATTTTCAAATTCTATTTCCACATAGGAATTGTCAGGCAATTTGGAAAGCATATGCCGGATCTCCATCTGATAATTGCCCTTGGCATTCGCTAACAGTAATATTGCATCCGGATACTGTTCAAGCAATTTTTGAAAGGCCGGGATGATATACTGAATTCCTTTCCAACCTACGTATCTGGATATAACGCCAACAACAGGCTGTCTGTTTTTACTATTCCATTTCTCCTTCAGCCGGGTGATTCTGGTTGCATCAATATTTTCGGAATGAAATAAATCCAACCGGAATCCGTGATGAATTACCACAATTTTTTCAGGAGATACCCCTTCCTTATTTTGAAGGATTAAAGCCACATTCTGCGTCACTGCTACAATTTTTGTAGAAAAATAATTAATCAGCTTATCATATTTTACGGTTGACGGATGCTCGGTATGATGTAAAATGGAATGATGTCTGGTATAAATTCTCTTAGGAACACGGCCACACCATGCAGCTGCCATACCAACCAATGATGCTTCAAAAAGATGTGCATGAACAATGTCTGGTTTGATTTTAATGAAGTAACGGATGAGCTTCAAACAAATAAAAGGGATACTCTTCTTACCTTCAAATTTCCAATGTTGAGCAGAAATTCCTCTTTGCCTGAACAATCGATAAATAGCCGGTTCTTTTGCATTTAAAAAAATGTATTCTGCATCAAACCCCGAAACATCCGTGTATTGAGCCAGCCACTCAAAGCCAAGACTGTTTTCAATATTGGAAATAATATATATAATTTTCTTCTTCTTCAAAAAAGTAGTGGTTTGCCGGATGCTATTAACTGCTTTGAGGCAGATTCATTTAATTGATACAAATATAATAAACTAGGGAAATTCTTAATCCGGTTTTGAGGTAATTTCTTAAAAAAGGGCTTTTTACTGAATGAAAGATAAACGATGAGAATCAATTCAAACAGATATAACCTCTTTCGTTGATATAAATCCCTTTCAATTCGTCAATAAAACGAAATTACCTCTGTAAAAATCGCATTGAAAATATTAATGGTATATTTCCTTTAACCACCCTACAAATTTTTCTGTAAGCAATTTACGGGAATACAATGCTCTGACCTCCTTATTGCCAAAATAATCAGGCTGACCATTCTCTTTCCATTCTTTAAACCAGCCGCTTAATGTTTCTTCGAAATCATCCACAGTATTTACCACTTTTCCGGTTTTACTTTTATTCACTACTTCATCAATAACATCATTATCGCCGGGAGCAATGAGGATGTTATTTCCTGAAGCTATAAAATCAAATAATTTTGTAGTATAAATACCTTTATATCCCTTCCATGCAGACTGAAAAAGCACCTCACTGCTTACAGTATACTGCACAGCTTCTTCAGGCCCTACCCTGTCAATTATATTTAAAAACTCATTGGGTATTGCCGATTTAAGCATTGTAACTATAGAATCTTTAACGGTAACCCCAACAAGGTTTATTACAAAATCTTCCGGTGTCACCTTCTTTAAAAATCTTAAGAGTCCGGTAATGAGAATATCATAAGATTGTTCTTTGTAATAGGTGCCTATCAAAGAAAACCGGAACTTTGATGAAGCCTCCTTTTTGACTCCCGAAAAAACCTCATCATCATAACCATTAGTCAGTACAAATATTTTTCCGGGGTAAACATATTTCAACAAGTCAGCAATTGGAGCACTCACTGCACTTACGCTATTTACCTGCAAAAGCCAGCGTTTAATATGATATCTCTTAAACCAATCTATACATTTCAGATTAAAAGGTGGCTTATATTCTGAATTCAGATATCCGTTATTCCATAAATCACGAAAATCAACGTGAACCGGCACATTTGAAATCCGTTTTAAATTTGAAGCAAGTTTTATCAGATTTAACGGTGGAGAAGAAACAATAAGTAAATCATATTTGTTTTCCTTAAGATGTTTTTTCAGGAATTCAGAAAAAGAAGCACATGCATCTGCCTCAGCATTAAAATATCCCAGGAAATTAATAGCAACATAAAATAACTTGCTGAATAAAGGAACTTTAAGCAGATTATTCTTAAAAACAGATATTGCTTTTATTTTCCTTGAGGGCAGTTTATATATCTCATATTTTTCCTCTTTGGAATAAGAGATTTCTTGTTTTGCATCAACCGTTAAATCCGACCAGGTCATTTCATTGCCACTCCAGTGACGCGTCACCACTGTTACGGATAATCCATTTTCATGAAAATGTTTTGCCCAGGATGCGGCCCTCAATCCGGCAACGGAATTTACGGGAGGAAAGAAATAAGAAACAAGGAGAATTTTTTTCACAATTATGAAAAGGCTGAGATAAAATTACCGGCAACAAAATTACGAAATTCATCGCTGCCCTTTTCCAGTCCTGATTTATGTATTATCTCGTTGCTATGTTCAATAGCCGCTTTAAAATCATCTGACTTTATCCATTGCTTTTCAGGAGGAGCAAATCCGATTTTATCTGTACGGGAATAAATGGCAGGTGGTAATATTTTTTTTGTTGCTTCCCGAAGTACAAATTTCGTATTTCCCATTTGATAAATCAGCTCCGGAGGCAAACTAAACACATATTCCACCAACTGCTGACTCAGGAAAGGCAGTCTTACCTCTACCGAATGAGCCATAGAATTCCTGTCAGCATATCGAAGTAACTCCGGCAACTCCTGTTCCACTGCATACTTTAATCGTTCCCGCAATGTATATCCTTTATCATATATCTTTCTGGGCTTTCCTATTAAATGCAAAAGAGGATCATATAAAAATTTATAGCCAACTGATTTACCGGCGCCAAAATTCCTTTTAAAATATTGCAATTCCTGATTAAACCGAAGAAATTTTCCTTTACGGTAAAGTTCCCATATCGCAAAATATTTAAGGTTATCATACCCGGCAAGATATTCATCTGCACCCTGACCATCAAGCAGCACTCTTACATTATGTTCCTTTGCCAGACGCATCACACACCATTGCGCATAAACAGAAGCAGATGCAACCGGAAACTCCTGAGTATAAATTAAAGCCTGCATTTCCTTTACCATATTATCACCGGAAGGAAAAACCTGAAAATTATCCACTGCAGTAAACTTAACCACTTCATCAATCCATTTCCCTTCATCATGAATATGATCTTTAAACCGTGCAGAAAATGTATTCAATTTCCTTTTGGCAATTTCCTGAATGCAACATACAATTGCACTAGAGTCGAGTCCACCGGATAAACTGCTGCCTGTTTTAACTTCACTTCTTAATCTTCTGACAACTGAACGAGAGAACATTTCGTAAAACTGCTCATAATATTGAGAGGAACGTACGTATCTTGTTCTTTTATATAAATCAATTTCCCAGTATTTTTTTATGGTTAGCGTTCCGTTGCGAACTTCCAGAAAATGTGCAGCAGGGAGTATTTTTACATTATTAAAAAATGTTTCATCAACGCCAGGCTTATAATTTTCTGTTATGTTGTGCTGAAGCTTCTCCAGATTAAGTACAATTGAAGGTACTGCTTTTTTTAAAGCTTTTATTTCTGAAGCAAATACAAAACTATTATTATCATTGAAATAGAAAAAAGGCTTTTCCCCAAAACGATCGCGGGCACAAAACAATATATTCTCTTTTGAATCCCATATTGCAAACGAAAACATCCCATCAATGTATTCCAGGCATTTTTCCTTTTTAAAATCATAAAGTGCCAAAAGTACTTCTGTATCGGAACTGGATTTAAACTGATACTTGAAGCGCTGCAACCAGTCTCTTAGCTCCACGTAATTATAAATCTCACCATTATAAGTAATCGTATAACGGCCCTCCGCATAATTCATTGGCTGCTTGCCCGTCTCCGTAAGGTCAATTATGGAGAGCCGTCGATGACCAAATCCCAATGTTTCGTCAGGTGTCATCCAAAAGCCATCATCATCAGGACCACGGTGAATCAACTCATCCGTCATCAATTTTAACTGACTTATTTGAACTCTTTCTTTATTAAAATTATATATTCCGGCTATTCCGCACATACTTCATTTACAAGTTTAAAAATCTCTTCCATACTTCCACACCATGCTTTCCTTCTCTTTAATTCGCTTAGCAAAAATAGATAACTGTTCCACCATATTTCACGATTAAGGTAATTCGGGTGAAAATTTATTGTCAAACAGCCATTCACTGCCTCTACCATATCAATTATTTCAATGATCTTTTGGTTGGCTTGCTCCTGATTAAGATGCAAGCTATTTTCATTAAACAATGCGCCATCCATCATTATTTGCGGTATTTCAATAAGGTTTTCCGCTAAAAAATAGGGCATACTTGTACCTGCCCTGAAGCCAACATTGGTATTAAACCCAAGGGTGGAGTCAATATTTATTCCGGCATCCTTATGTATGGAGGGTGTTTTATGAATTTCATAGTGCAGGAAATGTTGTCTGGTACATATTACAGGCGTTCCTGTAATACTTTCAAGTCTCTTCTTTTGCTCCCGAAAAAAATTCAGGTTATCAAAGGTAAGATAGCTGCCATGCAACCCGATTTCAAAGCCCTCTTCCTTCAGGAGCCTGATATACGCGGATAATTTAATTTTTTTACCCCTGTATTGCATCTCATCTGATGGCATAATATCGCAATCAAAATAATGAAGATTCTGCTCCGCCACATACACAAAGTAAGTAGAAGTAAATCCATACGATTTTTCTACATCCGACCATTTTTCATAAAACCACAATGAATCATTCCTTACAGGATTCAATATTGATTTGATTCTTGTATAAACTATATAGGGCAGCAATCTTGCTTTCTCCTTTACCGATGTTGCATATTGAAATAATCTTCTATACCTTCTGTTTAATTGAATAAAATCAGACTCCGAAATCACATCTAAATCATGCGTCAGGCAAAATGCAAAATCGTTTCCTTCCGGCCAGATATTATTTCTTTTTACACCGGCCTCCGTAAGCACCTCACTTATATGACGGTCAAGATATGGAGCACTGAAATCATTAACAGTATAAACATGTTCCCAATTTCCCCATTCATCGCGGTTTTTATTATCTTTTTCTTCCTGATGTGTAAGGCAATACACAATCCTGTCCTGATCTTTTTCTGAAAGCAGATTCACCGGGCAAATAAAGCCCAGTGTTCTTATATAATTTTTAATCAATAAATGCCTTTCCATCTTATTATCCGCCAAAATTGTGCATCAACCGATACTTTACTTTATCAATAATGGAATAACTTGCATAACTTACTTTAAAATATGGAGTCAGTTTTCCCCCCAGTGTACTTTTAAAACGGGCCACGGATGGATTATCAGCTCCGCATAAATCCCATGCGGTATATTTCCTTTGCTTTATTTCCCCGAGCAAGGAGGAAGCCAGAAAAGGAGTGCCCCCTTGCTTAAGAAGTGTTGCATCGCTTGCTGCATTCCAATTATATATACTTGCATCATCACAACTCATCTGAATCCAGGAAGCATGCATTTGCTGTTGCTTATCATATGCCGAAAACATAAAAAGAAATTGTTTCACCGGATTCAGTAATTCAGAAAGCTGCTCTTTACTAATCATTTTTTTGATACCCTGTCGCTCAGCGGTACTCTTTAACAGTGTCCAAAAAGCATCAGGATTGTAATCACTGCTAATGTAAAACCCTTCCTCCATACATCTTTTCGCCCTTCGCCGGACATCTGCATCAGGAATTGCTGTTTGCGGATTAACCAGATAGGTATAACCCGGTATTACACTCCACCCGGACCACTGAAAAGCTCTGGTATCGGCAATAGTAGTATCCAGAAGAAAATACGGATATATATAGTTATTACACAAGTAGGATGACAGAACTTCAAAAAATTTGAGTGCACGGTCAGTATCGGTAACTGATTCAGCAGAAAGCACAGACTTAACAAGTATGGTATTATAAGGAGTCAGTATCGGATGGCCGGCAAATTTTTTACCAACCTTTATTTTATAATAAACTGTCAGCCCCGCAATTAATTCAGTGTCCTTAAACACCCCGATGCGGTCTATCTTATAACCGAAAACCTCACTAACAGCATTACTCCATTCATTGGTTACAAATGGTACCTTAATAGCAGCATTATCGAAAAAATGCTGCCATTGAACTGACGTTATTTCTTCAACAATATATTTTGCCGGCTGATCCATTCTTATTAGTTGGTTATAAGATAGATTATACCATCAGCAACTTTAAACTCTTTGCCCCCCGGAAAAGAATGGCGACTTAATTTTGTAATATTCTTTTGATCATCATAAGCAGTAACGATAAACTGATATACATCACTAAAAGCATTAAACAACCAACAGGCCTGTTCAATAGTCAGGTCGGAACTGATAGCCAGTTGATTTGCGGCAGGATTCCGGCAATTGAGGTTATCGTTTACAATATTCGGAATCTCACTAATGCTATTGCTTTCTATTCCGGATAGAACTTTAATAAATAGTTTAGCTGCAATTGTTGATGCCATAGCATTATATATAGCCAGATTGCTGCCCTTATATACTTCCATCTCTTCCTGAGCAAGAATTGCTCCATCATCAAACTTCTCATTCACACGATGAATAGTTACACCTCCTTTTACTTTGTTGTTCTTCACCATCCATAAAAAAGGGTTAGCACCACGGTAATCAGGAAGCAGGCTTGGGTGAGCATTCAATATTCCATATCGGGGAATCTCAATGATTGTGCTGCTGATTTTTTCATTAAAACCGGACATACAAATAACATCAGGCTTCATCAACAATAACCGGCTGCGGACAGCTGCTTCATTTAATGATTCTACATTGTAAAAAGGAATACCATAAACATGACAGGTTTTTTCCAGTGAAAATGCGCCTGCTGAAGTGTGCTTTATCGTTTTTTTAACGAATTGTTTGGTTCTTTGTAAAAAAGATAGAGCATCCTGCATTGTAGTAAATACAGCTTCCACTCCAAATTGCTGCCGAATGGCTAACAGTGGTAGCATTGAATACATGGAGTTGATGCCCAGAAAAACTATCCTCATTTTTTATTTTTTAAAATATCATCTTTTGATTCCTGAAATTCCTTTAAGGTAAGATACCCTATATATTCAAAACGGTTAGTGTAATCAACGCACTTTTCTTTTTCCAATTCTTTAATAATTACTGCAGGATTTCCGGCAATCACCACATAGCCCTGCTCAAAAGATTTTGTAACAACAGACCCTGCGGCAACTACAGTATGATTACCCACAATAACTCCCGGCAAAATAACAGCGTTCATGCCTATCCAGCAATAATCACCAATAGAAGTTATGCCATTTCCTTCGGCAACCCGATAGTCATATAAATTATGATTATAACCGGCAATACCTGCGTTAGGAGCTATGATAGTGTAATTACCAATGGTAACAGGATTATCGGCATTTGCAAAAATATAACAGCCATGGGATAAGCCCGGAGCAGTGCCAATGCCTGTTTTTATATATTCTGCACAACTAATCACACTGCTGTGGTGAACAGGCCAATAAGCAGACTTATTATATCCAAAAATAAACTGGACAATAAAATTTTTTAAAGTAACAGGAGCAGCTGTTCCCTTCGTTTCATTTATTCGTTTAAAAATGGTTAGCAATATCTTTAGTTTGGTTATGGCTCTCATGTCTTTTCATTAGTTTTAACATAATGCAAACCAATAAGGAATAAAAAGAAATAAGCTATTCCGCCTGTTACGGAATAATAAATCATTCCTTTTATATAATCGTTTTTAAATGCTGTAAATATTAATACTACTGCCAGGAGGTAAACAATCTGCCATACCAATACTACATTTTCCTTTTGCAGATAGGCGAATATGGTACTTATACTTCCAGTGGTGAATGACATAACAGTAACTATTGCAAGAAGCTTTATGAAGTGAGCTGATTCTCTCCAGTTTTCACCAAGGTACCAGCTTATAAGATCTTCTCCCCATATAACTATAGGTAGCAGCAAAGATGTAAAAATTACCAATAATGAAAGGAAAGAAATCAAGAATACACGTCGTTTATTCTCTGAACGGCTGAAATGCTGATAAAATACGGCACTGAAGGAGGAAGATATAAGTGATAATGGTGTATTCACTAATCTCGTAGCATTTGTATAAAGTCCGTTAATAACCGCTCCATAATTAACCTGAAGGAAGTAATTTAATATATTTAGTGTATAAAAATTTAAAAGTGCAAGTGGCGTACTGTAAAATAGAAAATTTTTATATTTCAATACATATTTTTTAATGAAATTAAATCTGAAAATAAAGCCTGAATAAAAAGTTTTCTTAGTCACAAATGTAATTAAACAATTTCCTGTAAAAACAGAGATGATTGTTGCCGCCACCAATCCCCGGTAATGCCATTCCAGGAAACATCCAAGATAATAGGAAACAAGAATATTTATCAGGCTTTGAATAATGCGTATAGTATTAAGTTTCCTGAATAATTTTTTTCGGCTTATCCATTGTGACATGATATTATTATAGCTATTAAAATAAGCAAGAACAGGAACAAGCAGAATTAATTTTAAATCAAAGGAAAACTTAAAAAATGCAGATATACTTCCGGCAAAAAGCAATATAACAATTGATGAGAGCACCATCATCATCAGTGCAATTGACTTTGAAATGCGCATTAAAATACCGGCTTCATTATCTGAAACCGGTATCATTACCGAGAGTTCGTATCTTAAGGAAAAAATTACAGATAGGAATCCGGATATAAAAATAAATATGCCCCAGATGCCATAATCTGCCGGGAGATAAATCCTTGAAAATACCGGTAGCGTCAGAAAGGAGATTATCTGAATAAACAAGTTGCCCGTCATCAAACGGAGGGTATTCCTAAATAGACAGGTTTGGGCAGAAAGGCTGAAATGCTTTTTGGTGGCTGCTTTGTTATTAGTCATTAAATCCCATTTTGCCTGAAGTGAGCCCTGCTATAAGAATAATGTCTCTTAAATCAGCCGCTAAGTTAATAATTCCCATCGCTCCGGAATCTATCCCGAATAATATAAAGAATGTAACAGCTTTAAGAATTGACAGTTAATAATATATTTGCATTCTATAGCCGTTTATTGTGAGCACCCCCCCACCTCTTGTTTCAATTGTGATTCCCTTGTTTAATGAGGAATCAACACTGCCATTGCTTACCCGTCGCCTCAATACTCTGGCTGATTCATTAAGCTTTAGTGTTGAATTTGTTATGGTGGATGACGGAAGCAAGGATAAGACTGCTGCAATGATGACAGATCTCAAATGCGGCGCTCGTCAAGGCGTGCGTGCGCTGGCCCCAGAACGCCAACGAGAGCGTGGTGCCAGCCTTTCTATGATTTCAAGCGCGCCTGTGCATTGAGCATCGAGTGACAGTGAGCGCACACAGG
>JANOBN010000640.1:0-2468 GCA_031411675.1 Bacteroidota bacterium
CACCCTCCAGCCCATCTGCAAAGGGACAATACCAATATTATGGACCCGACTTCACCTATGACGGATTGCAGTTCAAAAAAGGTATTTGGAATTATAAATCGAATCTGGATCTGAGGAACCCCGGGGATCGTAAATAATTTGGCATTTTTCAGGGTAATATGAGTGCCGACTCATCTCAATGTCGTTAATTTGCACAAAAATTATATAGTCTCATGAATAAGCACAATTTTGGAGCAGGTCCGGGTATTTTACCTGAGAGCGCATTAAAAAAATCAGCCGAAGCCGTACTTGATTTTAACGGCAGTGGTATGGGTATCCTGGAAGTATCGCACCGCGGTAAAGATTTTGAAGGAGTTCTTGCAAACGCTAAAGCCCTTGTAAAAGAATTATTAAATGTTCCGGACACTCATGAAGTGCTCTTTCTTCAGGGAGGTGCAAGCACACAGTTTGCCATGGTTCCGATGAATCTTTTAAAAACGAAAGCAGCTTATCTTGATCAGGGTGCATGGAGCAATAAAGCAATTAAAGAAGCAAAACTTTTTGGTGATGTAGTGGTGCTTGCTTCATCTAAAGATAAGAATTACTCTTACATGCCAAAGGGATATACCATTCCAACTGATTGCGATTATTTTCATATTACTTCCAATGAAACAATTCATGGAACACAAATAAAAGATTTTCCGGCATCACCAATACCAGTAGTTTGTGATATGTCATCTGATATTTTTTCAAGACCTGTTGATGTTTCCAAGTTTGATTTGATTTATGCCGGTGCTCAAAAAAATATGGGACCTTCCGGTGTTACTCTGGTGATAATTAAAAAAGATATTGTAGGAAAGCATTCAAAAATTCTGCCTACCATGATGGATTACAAAACGCATTTCGATAATGATTCCATGTATAACACACCTCCTGTTTTTCCGATTCTGGTTTGTATGTATACCATGGAATGGTTGAAATCAATTGGCGGCGTTAGTGCCATGAAAAAAATAAACGATGAGAAAGAAGCATTGTTTTATGGTGAAGTGGACAGCAATCCAATGTTCGTTGGAACTGCTGCAAAGGAAGATCGCTCACCAATGAATGCTTGTTTCCTACTTTCGGACTCCTCCATGGATGATGCTTTTATGAACGCAGCTAAAGCAGCCGGTATTGTTGGCATTAAAGGTCACAGAAGTGTTGGTGGTTTCCGTGCTTCTATGTACAATGCTTTGCCATTAGAAAGTGTAAAGGTTTTAGTATCTGTAATGAAAGAATTTGCACAGGTAAAAGCTTAAGAAGAACATAAACTTTTTAATTTTTACGGAAAGACTTTCATCGGTTACTGTAACTGCTCATCATTTAATTTTACTAATTGAAAATATTATTTTATCTACATACATAATATATGATTAAAATTCTGGCCAATGATGGCATTGATGCTGCCGGCAAAAAGACATTTGAATCAGCAGGGTTTGCTGTTACAACTGATAAAGTAGCGCAGGAAAACCTTGGAAGCATGCTCAATAACTTTGATGCTATTTTAGTGAGAAGCGCTACTCAGGTGCGTAAAGAACATATCGATGCTGCTCCAAACCTGAAGCTGATAGGACGTGCAGGAGTAGGAATGGACAATATAGACGTAAAATATGCCCGTGATGCAGGTCGTATTGTGGTAAACACTCCGGCTGCTTCCTCACAATCGGTTGCGGAACTGGTGTTTGCTCATCTGTTTACCGGTGTTCGTTACATCCATGATTCCAGTAGGAATTTAACGGCATCTGAAAACAAAGAAACCTTTGATGTGCTTAAAAAGAAATATTCTTCCGGTATTGAATTACGTGGAAAAACAATCGGCATCATTGGTGCTGGACAAATAGGTAAATCTGTTGCAGCAATGGCTGTTGGTCTGGGAATGAATGTAATGTTCCATCGCTTAAATAATGAAGATGTTATTGTGGACCTTGACTTTCATCCTGCAATAGGAAAGTCGAAAGTTAGTGTTGCTTTTAAATGTGTGTCATTTACTAAAATACTTATTGAAAGTGACTTCATCACCATGCATGTACCATTTCCTAAAGGTGCTAAACCTGTCATAGGAAAACAGGAACTTGATTTGATGAAACCGGGTTCAGCAATTGTAAATACTGCCAGAGGTGGTGTAGTTTCCGAAATGGATTTACTGGATGCATTAAACTCCGGAAAATTGGCTTTCGCCGGTTTAGATGTTTTTGAAGGGGAACCTCTAATCAAAAAAGAATTACGCGAACACCCAAAAATGATTCTTACACCACATATAGGCGGCTCCACAAAAGAAGCCCAGGAAAGAATAGGAATTGAACTGGCAGAAAAAGTGGTAGAATATTTCACCAAAAAATAATCTCTCGTTCCCCAATCAATTTCTCAAATCAAGCCCCTGAAATATTTAATCATTTTATAAAACAATTAACTATTCACTATTAACCAAAAACTATTCACTATTCACTATT
>JANOBN010000641.1:0-4634 GCA_031411675.1 Bacteroidota bacterium
TTTTTCTCGATACTCGATACTCGATACTCGATACTCGATACTCGATACTCGATACTCGATACTCGATACTCGATACTCGATACTCGATACTCGATAATAGCTACTAGATACTATAATTTAATACAGACATTCTTCTCCTCCGTAAAAAAGCGAAGTGCTTCAAATCCACCTTCACGACCAACACCGGAATTTTTCATTCCTCCAAATGGTGTACGTAAATCGCGGAACAGCCAGCAATTCACCCAAACAATACCGCTGTGTAAATTTGCTGCAACGCGATGTGCCCTTTTCAGATTCTCTGTAAAGATAGTGGCCGCTAATCCGTACTGTGTTGAGTTTGCATATTTCAATACTTCCTCTTCTGTATCAAACGGAGTTAATGTAACTACCGGGCCAAATATTTCCTCCTGATTAGTCCGACAATCATAGGGCAGGTTTTCGATAACGGTGGGTTCTATATAATATCCGTTCGCCAATCTTCCTGATAAATGTAATTGATTTCCTCCACACAAAATAGTTCCTCCTTCTTCCTTTGCCAGTTTTATATAGGAAAGAATTTTTTCCATGTGCGGTTTGCTTACAATAGCACCCATTCTGCTTTCTGCATCTTTCGGATCACCCACTTTTAAGGTGGCTACTCTTTTTAAAAATGCTTCTTTAAACTGATTATATATAGCCCGTTCTACAAAAACACGGGAGCCGCATAAACAAATTTCTCCCTGATTACTGAAGGATGCTGTTACCGATGTTTTAACTGCTTCGTCAAAATTACAATCAGCAAAAATGATGTTTGGATTTTTTCCTCCAAGCTCCAATGACAATTTTTTAAACATCGGTGCGGCCGTTCGTGCAATCCATTCTCCGGTCTTCGTTCCTCCTGTAAAACTTATTGCAGGAATATCTTTATGGGTAATTATTGCTGCTCCTGCTCTCGGACCATTACCATGAATGATATTAAGAACTCCCGGAGGTAATCCTGCTTCTATACATAACTCTGAAAGTAAATAGGCCGTCATTGGTGTAATCTCACTCGGTTTTGCAATCACACAATTTCCCGATGCCAGTGCCGGAGCAATCTTCCAGGTAAATAAATACAATGGTAAATTCCAGGGAGAAATACATCCTGCAATGCCAATAGGATGGCGCAATGTATAATTGATCGCTTCATTTCCTGTTGCATGTGCTTCCGTTGCCAGATGGATGGCACCTGTTGCATAAAAATGAAAGTTAGCTGCCGCGCGTGGAATATCAACATGCTTTGCCAATGAAACCGGTTTGCCATTATCAATGCTTTCGGCTAATGCCAGACGATCAAGATTGGCATTTATCAAATCACTGATCTTTAAAAGATAAGCGGAACGTTCTGCAACAGGCATATCGCGCCATGCCGGAAATGCTGCCTTTGCTGCAGTCACTGCCTGCTCCACATCTGTTTCATCGCTATCGGGAATGAGTGAATAAACTTCCCCGGTTGACGGATCATAATTGTCAATATATAAACCGCCGTTTGGAGCAACCAGCCCGCCGTTAATGTAATTCCTGATTTTCAGCATACTTATTTCTTTAGCAAAGACTGCAAAATAAGCGTATTTCTCTGAATGTTGGTCATGAAGTGTTAATCTGCCAATTTTTCCCAAATGAAATAGTATTTAAGTGGAAAATTAACAGGCTATTTTACCGGCCTTTAAAATTATAATGATGTTATTTTTATTACAGTGGAAAATCATCTGTGAAGGTGTATTATCTTTGGGAGGGTAAATACGAGTATCGATTTCTTTTATCAACCATAAAATATTCTTATGCCACAATATAAAGGTGTAATAAAAAGTAAGCTCCCTAAAGCCGGCACCACTATTTTTAGTATCATGTCAGGACTTGCAAATGAAACCGGAGCGATAAACCTCAGCCAGGGTTTTCCGAATTTTGAAGTATCTCCAAAACTTATTGAACTATATCATCAGGCAATGAAGTCAGGATACAATCAGTATGCGCCAATGCAAGGAGTAATGAGTTTACGCGAACGCATTGCTGAAAAAATGCAGGATCGTTTTTCTGCAATATATAATCCGGAAAAAGAAATTACCATCACCGCCGGTGGTACGCAGGCAATTTTTACTGCTATTGCTGCAGTGGTGAAAGAAGGAGATGAAGTAATAGTTTTTGAACCGGCTTACGACAGCTATGTTCCCGCAATTGAATTGTGTGGTGGTATTGCTATTCATGTTCATCTCCAGCCACCTGATTATCATATTAACTGGAATGAAGTAAAAAAACTGGTGAATCAGCGCACACGGATGATCATGATTAATACTCCACAAAATCCGTCCGGCAGTATTCTTACTGTGAAGGATATGATGCAACTGGAAAAAATTACATCATCCAATGACATTATTGTTTTAAGTGATGAAGTGTATGAGCACATTATTTTTGATGGTTACGAACACCAGAGCGTGGCGAGATTTCCTGTGCTTGCAGAAAGAAGTTTTATTGTTTATAGTTTCGGAAAAACATTTCATGCCACCGGATGGAAGATGGGATATTGTGTGGCTCCTGAACAATTAATGACAGAATTCAGAAAGGTACATCAGTTCCTGGTCTTTTCTGCTAATACTCCGTTGCAACATGCATTAGCGGAATTTATGAAAGATAAAAAAAACTATAGTGGCCTGGAACAATTTTACCAGGAAAAACGCGATTATTTTTTAAAGATGATTAAAGGTTCTAAGTTTAAAGCACTGCCTTGTTTTGGCTCTTACTTTCAGTTACTGGATTATAAAAAATTAAGTGACATGAAAGATACCGAATATGCTATTCAACTAACTAAAGAAAATGGTATAGCATCTATTCCTGTTTCTGTATTTTATAATGTGCCTGTTGACAATAAGCTGCTTCGTTTCTGCTTTGCCAAAGACAATGAAACGTTGGAGAAGGCGGGGGAGAGGCTCTGTAAGATTAATTAGCAAATTTGATAATTAGCAAATTAGCTAATGAAATAAATAGGAGTAAATTTGATGTTTAATTTAATAGTAATAACTGATCATCAGAAACGGAATCTAAAGTCAAGATGCTAATTTTAATTAGCCAATTTGACAATTAGTTAATTAGCTAATGAAATAAATTGGAGTAAATTTGATGATAAAATTAATAATAACTGTTCATTTCTTATTTGAAATTAGCTAATGGTTATTAGTTATTTTTACCGACTGTTTTTCTTGATACTTGATACTTGATTGTACGTGCCTGAAATAGGTTGACCAAAAAACGATCTAAAAAATGGCAAAAGAAAAAATGGTTTATCAGCAGCGCCAGGTGCGCATCTTTAGCGAAGGAATTCGTAAACAAACAGTTCGGGATATTGAGATGGGAAAGTGCACGGTAACACAAGCCTACCGGGAGTTAGGAGTATGTGAAGCCACCATCTATAAATGGATTACTAAATATAGCCGATATTTGATAAAAAACCGCAAGATGGTAGTAGAAGATCAAAGCGAAGCTTATCGCAGCAAGGAACTGGAAGTACGCATTAAGGAGCTCGAGGCAGCTCTAGGCCGCAAGCAAATGGAGATTGATATACTTAACAAGGTGATAGATTTAGCAGATCAGGAATACAAAACTGATTTAAAAAAAAATTCACAAAAGAAGTCATCGAAGTCTTCCGGGTCGAACGAAAAGGGTATGGCTACCGAATGAAAGATCTCCTGTCGATAGTGGGCTATAGCAAACAGGCGCAAAGTAAGTATCGAAAGCGAAAAACAGAAGTGGCATCCGAAAAAGAGAAAGTAGTATATCACTGTAGAAAAATGCGCCGGCATCACAGTAAGATGAGTTGTCGTCGCATTTATTCAGCTGTAAAGGAACAGGTCAATGTAGGTAGAGATATTTTCGAGCAGATTGGTTTTGTGCATGGCTTTAAAATAAGAAGGAGGAGAAGTGCGGTTAAGACCACATGGTCCAGTAAAATTCCTTGCTTTCCTAATTTAATTGAAGGGAAAACATTGAATGGTCCTTATCAGGTAATCCAGTCAGATTTCTTCTATCTTTCCATTGAGGGAAAACATTATTATGGGGTTTGCATTATTGATGTTTACACAAGAGAATTATTGGCTTTACAGGTGAGTAGTAAAATAACTGCATCAGAATTAGTAAGGGCATTTAAAGAGATGGTAAAAAAAGTTCCACCAGGATCATTAAAGAACTGCATCTTTCATTCTGATAGAGGTTCACAGTTCTTTGCCACTGAATTTAGGCTATTGATTGAACAGGAAGGGATGCATCAAAGTATGTGCAAAATAGCTCAGGAGAATGCCTATGTGGAACGAGTGCAAGGCTCCTTGAAGTATGAATACTTCTTTGAATTAAAATTAACTAAAGCGAATATTCAACAAAAAGCAAAGGACATTAAGAATCTATATAATTTTGAACGTCCACATACACAGTTAGGCAATCTTAATCCTATGAAGTATAAAGACCTTGTTAACAGTATGTGCATTCAGGAACGTCCACAACTTCAAGTGTATCAATGGACTCATCCTTTATTAACAAAAATACCACTTACTAACAAAGAAAAAAGAACCAAAAAAGAAACAACAACATTAATAAATAACTAAAAAGTCAACCTATTTCAGGCAACCACA
>JANOBN010000642.1:0-2647 GCA_031411675.1 Bacteroidota bacterium
ACTGCACGGATTAATACAGCATCAGGAGTAACTTTTTCATTCGTTACCACATTAAACAAAGCATGTATTCCATAGCATAAATAGATATAAGCAACACCACCATTTGAATACATGGTTTCTGTTCTGGCAGTGCGCCTTCCGTTATAAGCATGGCAGGCACGATCACGGATGCCATCATATCCTTCCGTTTCTGTAATAATGCCACTGGAAAATACGCCATCAATATTTGTCACCAGCACTTTACCAATAAGATCTTTTGCTATTTCCAGCACGTGACCTCTTGTATAAAAATCTTTTTTTAATTTCATTTTACTAATTCCAGAAAACCGTCTTTGTTTAAACGAATGTCGTTATTGTCCACTAAAAACTCTATCACTCTGGTAATTTTTTCTTGCTGCATAGGGGCCGTAATTGTAATAAGTTCATGCGGGGTAAGTGGCTTTAACTCCAGATGCTGTCTGATAGTATCTTCAGCCATGGCAAATTCCACATCATTTAACTCCATCTTATTTCTGATTCTGCAAAAATCACAGGTACCGCAACGTTGCTCTGCTGTTTCATTAAAATACGCAAGCAGCATCACACTTCTGCAATGATAATGATCAGTAATATACTGCTTAATTTTTTGTGCACTTTCCAATATTCTCTTCTTTCTTTCCTGAAGAAGTGATGGAGGAAATACCAGTTCATCTTCCGGTACCCGTTGCTGTATAAATGTTATTCGCGGCTGATCAGATGAAGGCTGATAACTGATTACATTTAAGTGTTGAAGCTGCTTGAGTTGTTTAAACAGTTCCTCTTTCGTAAGCCCTGCTTTGTGTGCAAGATCCTTTTCATTTATCTCTGCAAAACGATCAAATAAACCCTCATACGAACGCAACAGGGTTTTTATAAGATGATCAAATTGTGCTTGCTCCACCTGAAATTTGTACAATTCCATACTGCCAATCTCAAAATGAATTCGGGAAGGCAAAAAGAAAGCTTCGGATAAAGTTATATATCCCGCAAGCTCCAGTATTTTCAGGCATTGCAATGTCAGGGCCGGAGAAAGTTGATAGTTATTTGTAAAGGATGAAATATCAAAATCGTAGGTTTCTCCTTCACCAGCATGTAAGGCTAATTGTAAGAAATTACCCAGTGCTTTATATATTCTTACCAAATCCTGTTTTTCAGGAACAGCATTTTCAGCACGATTGATTAAATCTGCAATATCAGCTTCATTATACAATGTTACAGCAAAGGATTGTTTGCCATCTCTGCCGCCACGACCTGCTTCCTGATAGTAGGCTTCCAGATTATCCGGCAAATCTATATGCACTACAACACGCACATCCGGTTTATCAATGCCCATTCCAAATGCATTGGTAGCCACCATCACCCGCACTTTATTCTGCATCCAGTCATCCTGTCTTTGATTCCGTAAATCGCGCGGTAGTCCGGCATGATAGAAAGTGGAGCTGACATTGTTTTTATTCAACCAGTCACTCATCTCCTGTGTGCGTCTCCGGTTGCGTACGTATACAACACCACATCCTCCAACACCATTAAAAACTTTTAGTATGCGTTGCAGTTTATTTTCATCATGAATCACTGCATAACTAAGATTGGTTCGTGCAAAGCTGGCGGTGAATCGAACCGGATTTTTCATCTCCAGTTGTGTGCAGATATCATTTCTTACTTCTTCCGTTGCTGTTGCAGTTAAGGCAAGCACCGGAACACCGGGAATATATTCTCTTATTGCTGCAATTTTTCTGTAAGGCGGACGAAAATCATGTCCCCATTGGCTGATGCAATGTGCTTCATCAATAGCAAGCAGGTTGACCGGCATTTTTTTCAGCCTTTCAATAAATAATTCGGAAGAAAGCCGCTCCGGTGATATATATAAAAATTTAATAGACCCATAAATGCAATTGTCCAGTGCAATATCAATTTCCTTTTTTGTCATTCCTGAAACAAGGGATATTGCTCTGATACCTCTTGTGGTGAGGTTATGCACCTGATCTTTCATTAAGGCAATCAGAGGAGAGATAACGATGCAAATGCCGGGCATCACCAATGCCGGAACCTGATAACAGATAGATTTGCCACCACCCGTTGGAAGCAGCGCTAATGTATCCTGCTTATTGATTACTGATTGAATAATATCTTCCTGCTGACTCCGAAAAGCGGAATATCCCCAATACTGTTTCAATACACTGTGAGGAGTCGGAGGGAAGGTATGCATATTTCAGGAGGACCCTGTAAATTATATATATAAAAGATGTTAGGACCTGCCGCTGATAAATCCGCCAAGTAATCCACCTATACCGCCTGACTCTTCACGACCACCGCCAACACGGGAGGCAGCTACAATTCTATCGGCAAGTCGGCTAAATGGCACACTCTGCAGATAAACCAGTCCGGGACCGCTAAGATGAGCATAAAACAAACCTTCACCACCAAAGAGGGAATTCTTGAATCCACCGATAAATTTAATATCATAATTAACCGTTGGTTCAAATGCAACCAGGCAACCGGTATCAACACGAAGATTCTCGCCTGCTTTGAGTTGCTTTTTTAGTATTGTTCCACCGGCATGAATAAATGTATTTCCATTGCCGGATAATTCCTGTAAGATAAATCCTTCACCTCCAAACAAACCTGCGCC
>JANOBN010000643.1:0-12062 GCA_031411675.1 Bacteroidota bacterium
GTTCTTAACGAGATTTTCTCCAACATGGCCTACACCCTGAACGAGCACTTTTTTTCCTGACAGGTTATCGTTACCCCAGGCAAACTTTGCCGAGGCTTTAAGACCCATAAAAACTCCATAAGCTGTTACCGGACTTGGATCACCACCGCCTCCCATGCTTTCCGGTAAGCCGGTTACATGCTTGGTTTCCATGTTGATATATTCCATATCCTTAGTGCTGGTTCCAACATCTTCGGCAGTAATGTATTTGCCGTTCAGGTTGTTGACAAAGCGGCCGAACTTGCGGAATAATGCTTCCGATTTATCCTTTTTACTATCGCCGATAATAACTGCTTTACCGCCACCCAGATTCAATCCGGAGATGGCTGCTTTATAAGTCATACCACGGGAAAGTCGCAGCACGTCATTAAGCGCCTCACTTTCAGATTTATACATCCACATACGAGTTCCGCCGAGTGAGGAACCCAGAACGGTGCTGTGAATAGCTATAATTGCTTTGAGCCCAGTGTCAGGGTCGTTACAGAAAACAACTTGTTCGTGTTCTGTTGATGCAAGTGTTTCGAAAAGGTTGGTAGACAGTGTATTTGGCACAGATACCGGGGCTTTTGCTTCTATCATGAATATTGCTGATAAGGGGGCAAAGGTAGGTTTTTCTGCAATTAACCATACAGATTAAAAAACAATTATCAGCAGTAGGTAAAAGGTGTTTATAAATGGATAAATCTGCTGCGTTTTACAGCTCCGTTAATTAGAAAAGTTTCTATAATATAAATGCCCGGTGAAGCATTAAACCGGAAAGCTTCAGCGATTTTTGCCGATCCTTTAAAAATACATTTTCCGTTTAATTCAGAAATAGTGAAATGCTCAATTGCCGGAGTTTGCATTGATGAAATCAGATGATATTCACCATGCCCGGGATTGGGGTAAAACTCAATGATTATTGTTGCATTTTTTTCGTCAATACCTACAACAGGACAAATGGTTGAAACTTTAACACCTCCTGAAATACTATAAGAAAGATTACCAATGGACAAGGGGACTATACTATCGGTTGCAATAGTACTATCATTAAATAAAATAGATTGTGTACTAAAATTCGCTGCAAAGCCATAACAACCTGTATTGCCATTTAAGTCGGTTTTTATTAAGGTGGATTTTGCACTCATCCCGGAGCCGGGGACATTTAGGTTAGTAAATCCTGCCAGAAAAAACACGCTATCCGCAGCAAGAAAAGTGCTGAGAGCATTGTTAATGGTATCACCATAGGCCATCGTCCAGGCAACGGATCCGGATAAGTTTGTTTTCATTAAAAATGCATAGAATTTATTCTGCAAAAAACTCTGGGAGTGACCCGTTAAATATAAATTATTATTGTAGAGATTAACGGAGGTAACCACATCAAGGCTACTGCCAAAATAACTTTGTACCCATTGTATAGCTCCCGCAGCATTAATTTTCATGAGAAAAATATCAGAAAAATTGGATACCGCCTTTTGCTGACCGGTAATATATATATTATCATTGGAATCAATCACCAGAGATTTTGCGGTTTGATATACTACATCGCCATAAATTTTTTGCCAGAGAACAGTACCGGTATTGGTGAATTTAATTAACCCGATATCATTCGATCCGAAGGAATTTAAAAGTCCGCCATGCGATCCACAGGTAATAAATGTGCCGTCAGATAATCGTGCCACCTGATTCAGAAAATGGCCGTAAAAAGTTTTAGTCCATAATAAACCGGCGTTTTTGGTTAGACGAAATATTCTGCTGAAATTTCCTCCGTCAGCAATGCAAATCATTCCGCTATCGGGCATGGGTACAATGTCTCTGATGGTTTCAAAGCCTAAGCTGCTGTATTTATAAGACCAAAGCACATTTCCCTGCACATCCACCTTAACGAGCGCTGCAACACTGTCAAAAGAACCGCCTACAATAAAATTTCCGTCATTCAGTTTTTTAATAACATAAAACAAGTCATTCATTCCGCTATCATAGAACTTAGTCCATAATGTATCTCCATCCGGGTTAAATTTGATCAGGAACGCATCAGTAGTGGCTTTACTTATATAACCCGACATTAAAAAATCTCCGGTGCCTGTTGTTTGAAAATCATATCCTACCATTGTTGAATTACTATCTCCAAAAAGCTTAAGAAAGGGCTGGCAAATGCCTTTGTCAGAGCAGGAAATCAACAAAATTAAAGCAAGAATGATGGAATATTTTTTTAACATTGTTAAGGATGTGCTGTATAAAAATAGTAATAATTATTGATTCTCATCAACCAGCAGTGCAATAGATGGCTAAATTCGCCAATCATTTGAATTATGAAATCACTAAAGCACCTTAACCGTTATTTTTTAAAATATAAAGGGCGTTTTCTTTTAGGAATCTGCTTTGTGACGATCAGTAATTTATTTGGCATTTTCCCGGCGCAACTTACCCGTTATGCTTTGGATGCTGTTGCAGGGAATATTGATTCCTACCGGATGTTTGAAGGTTTTGCATTCCAGTCTTCTGCATCCACAATGCTGCTCAATGTAAGCCTTATGTTTGGCTTGCTGGTAATTACTATGGCGTTGTTAAAAGGGGTTTTTATGTTTCTGATGCGTCAGACTATTATAGTGATGTCGCGTCTGATTGAATATGATATGAAGAATGAAATTTACCGGAAATACCAGCAACTTGATCAGGCTTTTTACAATAGGAATAACACCGGTGATTTAATGAACAGAATCAGTGAAGATGTGGGTCGTGTGAGAATGTATGTTGGACCTGCGGTAATGTATTCCATCAATCTGGTGGTCTTATTCATACTGGTAATATCAGCCATGATTCATGTCAATGCCAGACTGACCTTCTATGTATTATTGCCATTACCGGTATTAACATTTGTAGTTTATTATGTACATGATCTCATTAATCAGAAGAGCGAAAGAGTTCAGGCGCAATTATCCTCCTTAAGCACTTTTGTACAGGAGGCTTTCTCGGGAATCAGAGTGATAAAATCTTATTCCAGAGAGAAAGCGTACAGTAAATTATACAGTGATCAAAGCGAGGAATTTAAAGATGTTTCTATGAAACTGGTGCAGGTGAATGCACTTTTTATGCCTTCGATGCTTTTGTTGGTAGGATTAAGCACGATCCTGACTATTTATATAGGTAGTCTTGAGGTGATGCACGGAAGATTAACGGTAGGTAATATTGCAGAGTTTGTTTTATATGTAAACATGTTAACCTGGCCGGTTGCCTCTTTAGGCTGGACGGTTACACTTGTGCAGCGGGCGGCGGCTTCACAGGAGAGAATCAATGAATTTTTGCATACCAAACCGGAGGTTGTTTCCGGCACAGAGAAGGTAACATTAAAAGGATCTATTGAATTCAGAAATGTATCTTTTCAATACCATCATACAGGCACGCAAGCATTGAAGAATATCAGTTTTACCATTAAGCCCGGAGAGAGCATTGCTTTTACAGGAAGAACAGGATCCGGGAAATCGACGCTGGTCAATTTGCTGTTGAGAATTACAGATCCCGATGCCGGAGTGATTCTGATTGATGGTGTGGATTTAAAAAAGCTGGATCGTGATTATTTTTTATCGCAGACAGGCTGTGTACCTCAGGAAGTATTTTTGTTCTCTGATACCATTGAAGGCAATATATCATTCGGCTTAACAGAAATGGCCGACAAAGAAAGGATGGAACAAGCTGCAAAAGATGCTGCTGTTTACACCAATATTATGGAGCTGCCAAAAGGATTTCAGACGGTTGTAGGGGAGAGAGGCATAACTTTGTCAGGCGGGCAAAAACAACGTGTTTCTATAGCCCGGGCATTAATTCGTAACCCATCCTTACTTATTATGGATGATTGTCTTTCAGCAGTTGATACCGTTACGGAAGAGGAAATCCTGAATAACCTGAACCGCATTATGAAAAACAGAACGGCGGTATTGGTAAGTCACCGGATATCAACTATTAAAGATGCCGATCAGATTTTAGTGCTGGACAAAGGCAGTATTGTTGAAAAAGGCAGGCATCAGGATTTGATCGCTTTAAACGGGGTATATGCTTCACTCTATCAGATGCAGCTGATGGAGGAGAAACAGGCCTGATTTACAATGTGCTTTATCCATGATTTTACACCGGTTGACTATAAAAAAGGGCATTTTCATCGGTAATTTAATTAAGATAAAGATTTTGGATGCGAAATATTTTCTATACTTGCCGTTGCAATCAATTGATAATTTATGTCAGAATCAGAAAACCGAAGCAATCGTGATGTTGTTTTTTCAAAGCGTATAAAGGCCGGAAAGCGGGTCTATTTCTTTGATGTTAAAAGCACGCGCGGAAACGATTTGTACCTCACTATTACCGAAAGCAAAAGACGTCCGGGTGAAACCGACGACCAGCCCATCTTTGAAAAACACAAATTGTTTATCTATCGGGAAGATTTCGATAAGTTTTCTGATGGTTTCCATGAGGCACTTGACTATATCAGCAATAACCCGACAGAAAGAATGCTGAATTCAACACCTTATACTCCAAACACAAGAACAGAGGAGCCACAGCAGTCAGCCATGAATGAAATGCCGGAAGAAAAGGAAAAGACCACTTTTACGGATATTGAGTTTGATGATTTGGGGGCTTGAAACCCGAAGAAATAAAATATAAAAAGTCCTGCATTAGCAGGATTTTTTTTTAAAGCATTTCAATTTCCTGATTAATTAATACCAGTACTTCATTTACTCCTTTATTTAGTTCATCATAAAGGGAAGGAATTTTACTGATTTGTGTAACTGTACGTGAATGTTCTGTGATGTCGGAAATACAGTTAAACAGTTCCTCATTATTAAAAAGTTTGATGGTTGATTTTAACTTGTGTGCACTGTTAAATACATTTTCATAATTGTCAGAAAGTATATCATTTTTTAATGATAGCATGAGTTCAGGAAGTTGTTTTTTAAGAAGCAAAAGCAAATTCATTACATCGTCTTTGTTATGATTAAATAATACATACAGATCTTTTATCGGATTTAAGCCATTACTCTTATGCGTGCTGTTTTCAATACCCATAAAAGTGTCGGGTTGCATTACATGTTTTTGCAATACTTCTTTTAATTCTTCCGGTGAGTATGGTTTTGACAGATAATCATTCATGCCATTCGCAAGTGCATATTCTTTTTCTTCCGGTTTGGAATTGGCCGTGAGCGCTATAATGGTAATATTATTTTTGCCGTTACCCAGATTTCGCACAGCCGTAGTAAGCTCATAACCATTCATGCCGGGCATTTCCACGTCTGTTAACAAAACCTGATAGTCTCTTTTTTGCATCATTGCCAAAGCACTTAATCCATCGCCTGCCACTTCCACATCATTAATACCTATATTAGAGAGAATTCTCTTCCCCAGAAATTGGTTAATCTTATTATCATCCACCAATAATATTGACATGGATGAAAAGGAATTAATCTCATTTTGCAGTGGTTCGTTTTCAGTCACTTATTTTTTTTGTTAACGGTAAAGTGTAAATGTGCCAATATATTTACGAGGGTCTTTTTCTCCTTCCACAGTAAAGCCGTTTATGTTCAATTTATAAACATAAACACCAACCGGACATTTTTTTCCATTGAAAGTACCATCCCAGCCTTTAAAAGGATCTTCGCTTCTGAAAAGCAATGTACCAAAGCGATCGAAAACGCGTAATGAACTGCTGATATCATTGGTAACCGGAATAAAATAAAAGTCATTAATACCATCGTCATCGGGAGTAAAAGCATTCGGGATAAAGAAAGTAGGAGGGCATTGTTCAATGACTTCAAAGCCACTTTGTCGTTTGCACCCGTTTTCTTTCGTTGCTATCACATTATAATATGCTTCTGATTTAACGGTAATATTTGCAGTTGTTTCACCGTAAGGTGACCATAAATAACTGATTGCATCTTCTGTGGTTGCATCCAGCCTCAGGCTATCGTAATTGAAGAAACAGAATAAAGAATCTTCGCCGATATTCACAGGTAAATTAGGCAATAGTGTATGGAATTGTATTGTGTCAAATGCCGGACAACCACAATTATCTACAACAACCCAATATTCACCGGTATCTTTTGCGTAAATAAATGAAGTAGTATCCCCTGTGCTCCAGGTGTATAGTATTGCATCGGAAACAAATGCATCCAACAGCACAGAATCGCCTTCACAAAAAGTAGTATCAGGCCCTAAATTAATAACAGGCACATCAACAATCTGCACAATGATACTGTCTGTTGTACCATTGCCCTGTGCATAGTAAGTATAAATCTGTCCGGGAGTAAAAACGAGTCCCGGTATTTCAGGTATCTGCAATGTATTTCCGGAACCGACGGTATCGCCAAGACTGTTAGTCCAAATCACCCCAACATTTGCAACTGCCTCCAGCACTTTAGAATAATTATAGGGGCAAACGCAAACGGTGTCATCAATCAGATAAAACAACGGCGAATTTGGTATCAGACTTACATCATCAATCAGATAATAAGCACTGTTATCGAAAGAAGGACAGGTAGTATTTTTTGAACCGATATCAGTAACTGTAAACTGAGGATCGCCATTAGCTCTGTAGAATCCAATGGTGAGAAATTGTTCTCCACCTGATGCAGAATAAGGCGCAAACTGCACATGAGTCCAGTTGAGAGAATCGGCTATTACCGTTGGGTACTCAAACTGAGGAGAAAATGGTATCAAGCCGGAACCACCCTGCACAGGTAAATTGGTAGTAAGAAGTGCACCCAGCCTGTTTAATGTATATCTGCTGTTATCAGCAAGCATTGCCCAAAAGTCAAGAATATATATTTCACCTGGATCAAGAGGGGCGGTGAGACGAATGGTTATATATTCATAATTATTATTTATGGGGTCAATACTGATTCCTGCATACACAGCGCCCCCATGCGGGATGGCCGTGCCGCTTATGTTTAAAGGCACATTCATGTCATCACAAGGTGTGGCAGGAGGGCCAATAAAAGCAAACGTAAAGATATCGGGTGAAGAAGTACTTGCACCGGGCAATTGCCAGGGCACAGCAGCCAGAAACTGTCCTTGCGTAGTTATAACAGATGATAAATTCTCAAAACCATCATTACTCACCAGATTCTGACTATGCAACAATCCGGACTGTAATAAAAGAAATGCTAAAAAAATCCTGATTCTCATGGTTTACTTATGGTAACATTAATCACTTCAATTCTACGTTCCCGTGCAGCTGTTGGGTTATAAACTGAATTTGCTTTATCATTTAATTTATCACTGATATCCTTATCGTCTCTTTCACCGGAAGGCACTTCATTTATAGTTAACTGACCTGTGGTGATATATTGCGATAATTTTTTGTCCTGCCAGTTGGACCAGTAATTAATAATGCTGGAAATACGGCGGGCGGACAAAATTAAGTTATATCGTGTTTCAGCCAAAGGACTTGCATAACCCTGAACGGTAAGTTTTACAACAAATCCATTTTTCAGGGTAGTTTCCAGCATTGCACTGAATTTATCCAGTTGCTTGTAATTATATTGTAATTCAGTGATAAAGAACTTTTCAATTGCATCACGGGAATCATCTTCGTTACGGGATTTATCAGATGAAAAGCCTGTTATATAATCTTCGATTTTTTTTGCGTAATTGGTATATAAATCCTGATAAATAGCAGAAGTAGTAGGTTTTACACTTTTTGGATCAGGGTAATCATTGTCAAAATATAATTTTAACGGCAGTAGTTGTTTTAAATTGCCTTCCAGAGTCAGCGGGTCATTTTGTTTCTCATTTATTGGCGCTACCGGAGTAATATTCTGCACCTCTATTGCTGTAATTTTCACTTCTTCCGGTAGAGTAGGTTTAAAACGGAAAATATCATAACAGCAAACACTGCCATTTAATTCTAATGTGCCCGGGCGGTTGCTGCTGATGAAACCATGACGGCTGTTTCTAAGGTCTTCTGAATAATAAATATCATTATATCCACTGTTATAAGGCAATCCTAAATTCACAGGCGCCGATGCAGAATCACTAATGTTTACTTTGTAAATGTCAAATGCACCCAATCCATTCAGGCTATCACTGCTAAAATAGAGGATGCCTGTTATTGGATTAAAGAAAGGTGACACTTCACGTCCCGGAGTATTAACAGTTTTAACGGAAGTGGATGCTGCATATTCACCTTTGGCATTTCTTTTTGAATAATATATATCTGTAAATCCCTTGCTGTCATTTCTGTCAGAAACATAAAATAAATGATAGCCTTCTGTCCCAGCGCTGCTTATACATGGCTGGGTAGATGTATGGTTATCAGTATTAATTTCATTATTTAACAATACCGGTTGTTGCCACTTATTATTAACTAACATTGATTCATAGAGTTTACATATGAGCTTATTTTCGCTATTGTAATTACAACGGCTGAAAATCATTATTTTTCCATCAGGACTAACTGAAGCATTACAATTATGCCATGAGTTATTATCTATTTCATCGGGTAGGAGGACAGGCTTATAAATGGAGGCAGAATCCATCCTTGCTTTTAAAATTTGAGATGAATATTCGGTTTTCTTTTTATTTTGTGATTCATAACGGAGTGATGAAAATAACATTGTGGAATCATTAACCGTAGTTGCGGCAAAGTCGCTGAATGCAGTATTTACATTTGTTCCGGCATCAAAAAGATCAATGGAATCCTTTGTACTTAATAGTACAGTGGCATTATCAAGTCGTTGTTGAAATTTTTCAGCCTGATTTTTAGAGGTGAGAGATGAATCTGTGTAAAGAAAATTGTTAATCATCTTCTGTGCTTCATCAAGCTGACCCAAAGCAAGATGCGTTTCAGCTTTCAGATAATAATTTTGCGGATAACGATGCTTTGAATCTTCATTAATTGATTTATTTAACCATGCCAGTGCAGTATTATATTCAAAAAGACGGCGTTTGCAATCTCCTGCCATTAGCATCAAATAAGGATCATCACCATACTCTAATGCAGTTACATAAAAGTTAAAGGAAGCTGCATAATCTTCTTTTAGAAAGGCTTCTTTTGCCGCATGTTGAAATGATGACTTTGATTGACCTGATGCATCGTTATCCAACAGCAGAAAAAAGAGAAATAAAAAGTAAATGTGCTTGCTCATCAGTAAACCGGACAAATATTTTTTCCTTCTTTATAATGTATTTTTTTCATAATGTAGGTAACATTTATTTCCGGCCCGCCTCTCCGGTTACTTGCACGTTTAAGGTCAGAGGTATTGATATCATAGCTGAATCCAAATCTCCATAAGTCATAATAAATTCCAAGAGAAGGAATAATGGCGTCATCCTTTCTGTAGTGCACTGCAATACTTACGGCATTTTTACGCATAGTGTTTTTCTGAGCATTCAATTTAACTTCCATCCCAAAAGTAAGTTCCTTGAATTCCTGTTGCGACATCCAAAGTAAAGAAGGGAAAAAAGCAACTCTGTCCTCTTGTTTCAACCAGGCGCCGGCATTCAGCTGAAAACGCATAGGCAAGGTGTTTTTTTGATTGAGGAAGGTCTGATTGGGTTTATTAAGATGCTGAATGCTAAATCCTGCCTGAGCCGTGGTGTTGCTGAATAATCCCATCCATC
The DNA here is from genome assembly GCA_031411675.1 of Bacteroidota bacterium. GTDB lineage: Bacteria > Bacteroidota > Bacteroidia > AKYH767-A > OLB10 > JANOXC01. The sequence goes on from JANOBN010000643.1 coordinate 9,628, forward strand.
CAAGTCCTATATTAAAATCAGGATATATATAATTTGTTCTGTCGAAAGATTCATTGGTTGCTGCATTGGGATTAAATACATCACCATTATATTGATTATCGAAAGTAAGTTCATTCACATTAATACTGCGATACGTAAAACCGGACTGTATTCCGGCGCTGATAAAATGAATGGAATCCCTGTTTAGAGCAAATAGTCGTGCAAAGGAAAGCAGCAGTTGCAGGGAACCAAAGTTACCATCGCCGGCACGGTCGTTATTAATTAAAATGCCACCGGAATTACGACTGCCGGAAGGGGCAATCTTGCTTATTACCTGATCATAAGCTAAGCCGAATGTTTTGTATGGTACCGTTACTGAATTCCACTGACGCCTGTAAAATGCATTTGCTCTGATATCTCCATTAAACAAACCGGTTGAAGCAGGTGAAAGATTTAACGGACTGTAATTGTATTGAGAAAAATGAATATCCTGAGCCAACCCTTTTGCTAAAGGAAGACAACTGAGAAAGATATATATGATTATTTTTCTCATCAGCGGATCACTGTTATGTTTCCTTTCTTAATAAACTCACTCTGGTCGAAACAAACTGCTTTCAGGTAATAAACAAAAACGCCGGGTGGAACTTTTTCACCATTATAGATGCCATCCCAGCCTGTTTCTTTATCTTCGGTTTCAAATACTTTTTCTCCCCAGCGATCGTATAAGGCAAAGAATAAACTTTCAATAGTTGAACCCCTTACATAAAGGATGTCATTTTGCTGATCATTATTAGGAGTAAATGAATTGGGTACAAATATTTCCGGTTCCTCGCAAGTAACGTTAATTACCCAGATAGTTATGGTGTCTGTTACCTTGCATCCATTGCTATCCGTAACTTCAATAATATAAGATGTAGTTTGCAACGGGGTACTTAGCGGATCAGGAATTGTTACGGAATTCAATGTTACAGAAGGTGACCAGTTATATATATAGCCCTGAGCAATGGTGGAAAACAGGTTAGTGTTTTGTCCCTGATAAATAGTATCTTCTGATGCAGTTGCTACTACAGCAGGAAGTGAATCGATGTATGGAACCGTAATTATAGCGGAATCGAGACATCCTTTATTGTCTGTAATTAAAACAGTGTATGTTCCCGAGCATAAATGGGAGGCCATAGATTGTACTTGTTGCAATGGATCATTCCATTGATAAGTATAACCACCATTCCCTCCATTGGCTGCACTGATTCCATATCCTAAACATGCTTGATTGCAATAGTCATTCATTGCCTGTGCCGTTACATTTAATATGGGTGGTTCCGGAATTATAACAGATGCATTAGAAACACAACCAAAAGAGTCTGTTATTTGAACGTTATAAGTGCCCGCACATAAATTATTTGCCTGAGTTGTAGTTTGTAATAATGGGTCATTCCATTGAAATTGCAGAGGAGGTTTGCCGGTAATTGCTGCAGCCAGTGCATTACCGTTACATTCCCCATTACATCTTACTGGTGTAGTGGCTGCTATAGATGCTGCAACATAATCTAAAATGACAGGAACGGAGAAAGTATCGACACATCCTTTATCGCTGGTTGCAGTAAGTAAGGCTGTGTAATTTCCGGGTGATGGATAGGTATGTGAAGGGTTATGTTGAGTAGAAACACCTCCATCACCAAAATTCCAGCTCCATTGTACTGTTGCATAATCGGACAGCGTAGTATCCGTAAATTGAACAAACGGTGTACAAATAGTTGATGTTATAGTAGCTGCCACTTCATATCCCGGATACACAAATACATCACCAATAACAGTGTCGTTACAAGCCGGATTAATGGAAGAGTAAGCAATTAATTTAACGATATATTTTCCTGTATCAGGATAAGTGTAGGTTGGTGAAAAAAGATCGGAAGTATCAGCAAGCGTTGAATTATCGCCAAAGTTCCACAGAAAAGTTCCTGCATTTTGACTGCTATTGATAAAGGTAACAGAATTATCATCACAGTTTAAAATAGGTGTTTGAATGGCCGCAACAACAATGGTACTGCATGCAACAACATTTACCTGAAAATCGCGACGAGTTGTACTAAGATAAATACCATTACGGAATTCTTTAGTGCAAACACCAAAAACAAACTGTCCTATGGTGTTTGGTGTGCAGGTTAATAAACCGGTTGAAGGATTAATTGCCATTGGCACTCCACCCAGAATATTACTAAGACTAAACGGAGGATTCCAGGGTACATCAGCATAAGGAGGAGGGTCAGGCGGCTGAGGTACCGGTGTTAAAAAACCATCATAGTCGAGTGGGGTGCATAATTCATAAACCAAGCTGTCTCCCTCATTATCGGTGGCTGAATGATCGAACTGAAAAGGGATATTCAGGCAAATAAAAGTAGGGGGCAAGGCAGAATAAACAGGATTGCTGTTTTGAGAAAAAGTAGCGGATCCTGGGA
>JANOBN010000644.1:0-10245 GCA_031411675.1 Bacteroidota bacterium
TCGAGTATCGAGTATCGAGTATCGAGTATCGAGTATCGAGTATCGAGTATCGAGTATCGAGTATCGAGTATCGAGTATCGAGAAAAAAATGCCAGATAAAATTAAACAAATAAAATAACTAATAACCAATAACTAATAACCATCTATCCGCAAGCACCTCTGCGAACCTCAGCGTTTTTATTTAACTCTGTTAACTCTGCGGTAAATCACGGCAGTCCAATAGAAATGCAAATCATTAATTTTTGGGAAAACTCTATCAGATATCATATAAAGCAAGGAGATACATTTATTAATAAGTGAAAAGTGAGTACTGCATTTATCATACTTTATTTTTTTCCTGAATAATTTCCGCCGCAATGCTTACAGCTATTTCATCAGGTGTCCGGCTATTAATTGTTTTACCAACAGGTGCATGAAGTTTTTGGATAGCAGCCGGATCAAAACCTTCTTCTTCTAATTCATCCAGGATCTTTTTAATTTTTGCTTTGCTGCCTAATAATCCCAGATAACGGAAATTTTTGTTCAACAACTGACGGACAACAATTCCATCGCTTCGGTAACCGAAAGTCATTATCACTACATAACTGTTTTCGCCTTCCGGCATTATAGTATTTAATTCATCATAACTAACTAAAATCTTTTCATGCGCAAATTGATTCTGATCCAGTGTATTTAATCCGGGCCGGTCATCAATAACCCGTATATAAAAATCCATATTAGACATCAACCTTGAAAATGCAAGAGAGACATGCCCGCCGCCAATGATGGTTAAAATATTTTTAAATCCTGTATTTTCTGAGTACGACCATTCCGATTCCGACGCTTTTTGAAAAGAAATAGCCTCATCAGTTGAAGATGATTCCGAAAAGGAAAACCCCTGAGGTGACAGGTTAAAAGTACCTTTATTGTTTTTTTCGATAGACGTTGCAATTTGTAATACAACAGACGGTTCGTCATGCACCGGATATACTGCAACCGTTTGTTCGCCGGAACAGATCATACCGGACTGATAAGAGCTGTTTTTGGTGTGCACTTGTTTCTTCACTACCACCTCTTCATTATTTTTTCGGATGAGGTCACGGGCCATTTCAACGAACTTATGTTCCATAATACCACCTCCTATAGACCCATGCAATTTATCCTCTGTCACTGCCATTTTGAATCCTTGTCGGCCGGGACTGCTTCCGCTGCTTTCTAAAACACATAGCAACACGACCGGTTTTTGCTGAAGCAGCATTTCATAGATAAAATGCCAGAGACTACTTTCTTTACTATTCATTGTTGGTAAGAATTGCGACTAAAGTAAATTTTCTTTTGAAACACCACTAAAGATAGTTTCTTTTGATGATTAGAAAATCATGCAACTCGACACCATCATCAAAGGAAAAAAAATTCTCACTCCGGCAGGGATACGGGAGGGGATTATCCTGATTAAGGATGGTTTTATTTCCGATATTCTTCCCTATGTTGACAGCAGCCTCGAAGGATTTGTGTATGATGCGGGCGATTCATTGATTATGCCGGGAGTAATCGACCCTCATGTTCATATTAATGAGCCCGGAAGAACGGAATGGGAAGGTTTTGATACTGCTACAAAAGCTGCTGCGGCCGGAGGTATCACTACCATGATTGATATGCCGCTGAATTCAACGCCCTGTACTACTTCAGCAAAGAATCTGGCATCTAAAATAAAAGCTACAGAAAATCAGCTTCATGTTAACTGTGGTTTTTGGGGCGGTGTAGTTCCGGGAAATGAAAAGCAACTGGATGAATTACTTCGTAGTGGCGTGTTTGGTCTGAAAGCATTCATGACTCCATCTGGTATTGACGACTTCCCGAAATCCGGATTAAAGGAATTGCTGAATGCCATGGAGGTGTTAAAAAAGTTTAACAAACCGCTCATTGTGCATTGTGAAATTGAAGATGCCTACTCTTCATCAGCATTAAAAGCGAATCCACAAAGTTATGTTGCATACCTGCAATCGCGTCCTGATGAATGGGAGCTGAAGGCCATCAGCATGCTAATTGATTTATGCCGCGAGAAAAAAACACGATCACACATTGTGCATCTTTCAACAGCAAAGGCATTGAAAATAATTAATGATGCCAGAAGCGAAGGACTGCCGTTGACGGTAGAGACAGCCCCTCATTATCTTTATTTTTCATCAGAAGAAATTAAGGATGGCCGCACCGATTTCAAATGTGCACCACCGATAAGAAATGCGGAGAACAGAGATTTATTATGGCAGGGGTTGAAAAAGGGTCAAATAGATTTTATTGCAACAGACCATTCACCGGCACCACCGATGCTTAAGGAAATTTCTTCGGGAGATTTTAGTAAGGCATGGGGAGGTATTGCAGGTCTGCAGTTTTCATTGCCTGTGGTATGGACAGCCGCAAAAGCGCGGGGGTTTGGCTTACATCATCTGATGCGGTGGATGTGCTCAAATCCTGCAACTTTTCTTAATCTGAAAAACAAAGGAGTAATTCAAAAAGGTGCAGACGCTGATCTGGTAATCTGGAATCCGGATGAAAAATTTATCGTAAAAAAAGAAAATATATATCATAAACACCGTAACACGCCCTACATTGATTGTGAATTATCAGGTGTGGTGAAACAAACCTATGTTAACGGACAAAAAGTTTATGACAATGGCAGGTTTATAGAATTAAATCAGGGAAAGGTGCAACTTGTCAGATAAAAGATTTAAAAACCAACAATGAATTCAACAACTACTTTACCCATATTTACCAAACAAACAGAACTTGCAGCAGAGCGTCTTGGCGGAGAGGTGTTATCGTGTAGCGATGATTTTTTTGCACCAAAGGAAAATCTGATAAAGCCCGGACGCGGTATTTTTATTGCCGATAAATATACTGACAGAGGGAAATGGATGGACGGATGGGAGTCGCGCAGAAAGCGTATTCCGGGGCACGACTGGTGTATTATTAAGATGGCTACATCAGGAAAAATTTACGGAGTGGATATTGACACCAATCATTTTTTAGGTAACCATCCGCCTTATGCATCTATAGAGGCTTGTACCGGTTATGCTGAAGATTTTAATGCAGATCAAGCGGATTGGAAGGAGATTTTACCTAAATCATCATTGCAACCGGGCAGCCAAAATCTCTATGAAATTAAAGATCATGATATATATACTCACCTCCGGTTAAATATATATCCTGATGGAGGAGTTGCTCGATTAAAAGTGTATGGTGATGTTTATCGTGACTGGAGCAAAGTTACGGCAAGTGAAATTGTTGATCTGGCGGCAGCAGAGAATGGAGGTAAAGCTATTTTATGCAATGACATGTTTTTTAGTCACATGGATAATTTGCTGATGCCGGGGCGCGGAGTTAACATGGGTGATGGCTGGGAGACAAAAAGAAATCGCACACCGGGAAACAGAGACTGGGTAATTGTGCGGCTGGCACATAAGGGCGTGATTCAAAAGGTATTGATTGATACCTGTCATTTTAAAGGAAATTACCCGGATTGTTTTATTTTAGAAGGATGTACCATTGTTAAAAATGAGGAAGTCAATTTTCCTGATAAAGTTACCTGGGAAGTGATAGTATCTCAGGCAAAATTACATGCGGATAAGGAGCATTTCTTTGAAGATGAAATTAAAAACTTTCAGTCATTCACACATGTTCGTTTATCCATTTTTCCTGATGGAGGCATTAGCAGAATGAGGTTGTTCGGATATATTGAATCATAATATGACGTTTCAGGAATTCAACCAATTATCAGGCTCAGATGCTGCGCGACATTTATTCAACTGTTGCGGCAGCACGGCATGGGTGAGTAATATGATGCAACATTTTCCATTTGGTTCCCTTGTAATGCTTCAGGTAAAGACGGATGAAGCATGGAGTAAAACAAATGAAGAGAATTGGCGGGAAGCTTTTACTCATCATCCACGCATCGGCGACTTAAATTCTTTAAAGGAAAAGTTTGCATCAACACAACATTGGGCTTCGGGCGAGCAAGGCAAAGTGGGGGAATCGGCTGAAGAGGTGTTGATGGAATTACAAGTGATGAATGATGCTTATCTCAATAAGTTCGGATATATATTTATCATCTGTGCGACAGGAAAGTCAGCAGAAGAAATGTTACAGGCATTAAAACAAAGAATAAATAATACTCCGGAGCAGGAGATTTACATTGCAGCAGAGGAGCAACGTAAAATTATGCATCTTCGTATAGAAAAATTATTTGCATGAGCCAGTTAACCACACATATACTAAACACTGCATCCGGAAAGCCGGCCGCAGGAGTCAACGTACTATTGGAATATAATTCAGGAAGCAACTGGGAAAAGGTGGCATTCGGAGTGACGAATGAGGACGGAAGAATACCTGCTTTAATGGGTGAACAGAAGATTCTTACAAAAGGAATATTCCGCTTAACTTTTAATACAGGAGCTTATTTTGCGTCTATGAAAGTGAATACGTTTTATCCGCAAGTCATAGTGGAATTCGAAATTTCAGATGCCTCACATTATCATGTTCCATTGTTAATTAGTCCGTTTGGTTATTCCACGTATCGCGGCAGTTAATTTAATTATCTTTAAAATATTTATTATTCTATGAAGCTGAGTATTCCTGAATCAAAAAAAGAAAAATTGTTAGAGGAGTTGAAAGTTGCCAATGTAGCTTTTCAAAAACTATATCCCGGTGACCTTCCCGATCGCCAGCCGGTACATACAGTGTATGGCGGCGCCAATCTGTTTAAGAGCGACAGCACTCAACGTATGGGAAAAGTTGCATTGAAAAGTTTCCTCACCAACATAGATGATTTTGCAGAACTGGGTCGCAGTTTATATATATCCGGATACGAGACATTGCCAACAGAAAAGGGGGAAATTGCAAAACTGGAAAAGCAACTTTCGTCGATGCCACAAGAAGAAGCAAGAAAACACAGAGGATGGTTATCCTTGGCGGTGTATCATAAAATAATAAAAAAGCTGGAGACGGAAGCCGTAGAAGATTTCCGCATTGATTTTGTAGATGGCTTTGGATATCGTCCCGATGCGGAAGAAGATTCTACAGCTATAAATGCAGCAAAAGAAGTTGCCAAAGGAATGGCAGAACATACACTTTCTCCTTTTATCGGAATCAGAATAAAACCATTCACAGAGGATCTTAAACACCGCGGTGTAAGAACGCTGGATTTGTTTCTCACTACGCTGCTTGATGCTACTAATGGAAAACTTCCGGATAATTTTGTAGTGATGTTACCTAAAGTTACCATTCCGCAACAAATGGAAACACTGGTAAAGTTTTTTGAAATAATAGAAGAACAATATCATTTACCGGAACGCACTTTAAAGATGGAAATGATGGTGGAGGCCACACAAGCAGTTATGGATAGTGAGGGGCGTAATCCATTGCTTGCATTAATCAGAGCCGGAAAAGGACGTTGTATTGCTGCACATTTCGGTACGTATGATTATACAGCATCATGTAACATTACAGCTCGTTATCAAACCATGAGTCATCAGGTATGCGACTTCGCACATCACATGACACGCGTTGCTTTGGGCGGAACAGGAGTCATGCTTTCAGATGGAGCAACCAACGTTATGCCTGTTGGTCCTCACAGAGGTGATCATTTAGCTGCAGAACAACTTAAAGAAAATAAAGAGGTAGTTCACAAAGCATGGAAGACAGGATATGATCATACCATGCACTCGTTGATAAATGGGTTTTATCAGGGCTGGGATTTAAATCCTGCACAATTACCGATGCGTTATGCTGCAACCTATGTATTTTTTCTGGAGAGTTATGATGATGCTGTATTAAGACTGAAAAACTTCGTTGACAAAACAGCACAGGCTACATTAACAGGCGATGTGTTTGATGATGCAGCAACAGGTCAGGGGTTATTAAATTATTTCTTAAAAGCAATGAACTGCGGAGCCATAACAGAAGAAGAAGTACTGGCAACAGGATTAACACTGGATGAAATACGAAGCAGATCCTTTTACAGAATTCTTTTGGGAAGAAGAAAATCAAATTTGAAAGGCAGTTAATTCATAAAGCATAATCTTGTTCCTGCGTCCACGACGGGATGTAAAAGAAAAATAACAGCGGCGTCCTCACCGCAACCTTGATCAACAATAGCAACGTAAACTCCATGTCACCCATAAACATCCTCTTTATACTGCTGGTTTTCATCACAGCGGGCGCCGGATATTTTATAAGCAGGACGTGGAAGAAGATTAAATTTTTTGATGCAACGGATGAGCTGAATGAAATTGGCACCAATATAAAGTCAATATATATAATTTCTACAGTTCTGGCGATTCTTTTTGCAGGATATTATATTGCAGTATGGCTTCACTGGGAGTCACATTTGCTGGAATGGCTTACTTTAATTGTTCGTTGGGCACATGTGGTTTTAGGCATTGCATGGATTGGGGCTTCTTTTTATTTTATCTTTTTAGAAAACAGTTTAAACAGAACCGAAGGTTTGCGCGATGAGCTGGCCGGTAACATTTGGGCAATTCATGGCGGTGGTTTTTATTATCTGGAAAAGTATAAAGGAGCTCCGAATGAATTACCTAAGACTTTGCATTGGTTTAAATATGAAGCATACTTCACCTGGATAACCGGTATGTTACTGCTCACCATGGTATATTACTTTAATGCTAAATCGGTAATGGTGGATCCGGCAATAAGTACTATCAGCAGTAAAGAAGCAATAGTATTGGGTAGTGCAACAATGGTAATCAGCTGGTTTATTTATGATTTTTTATGCAGTACATCTTTATTACAAAAGAAGAAATTATTTGCTGTAATTGGATTTAGTATTTTAACAGCGATTTCCTTTTTCCTTTCCCATTTCCTTAGCGGACGAGCAGCATTCATGCATGTAGGAGGCGTATTGGGAACACTTATGGCGGGGAATGTGTTTTTTGTAATTATTCCTGCACAGAAGGCAATGGTTGCTGCAGCAAAGAAAGGCGAGATGGTTGATCCGGAGTTAGGAAAGTTTGCGGGATTACGATCATTACATAACAACTACATTACACTTCCCGTAATATTTATAATGATAAGTAATCACTTCCCGTTAACCTATGGAAATACATTTAACTGGATAGTACTTGCAATACTCACAATCGGAAGTGTAGCAGTTCGTCATTATATTAATTTGCACGAAAAGGGAATTCATGCACGCTGGATGTTGCCATTTGCAGCGATAGCATTAATCGCCTTAGTTATTATCACAGCGCCTGAATCAACGAAAATAAATTTAACGCCGGTAAAATTTGCAGAAGTGCAACCGATTTTTCAAAAGCATTGTGTGGGATGTCATTCGGCAAAGCCTACAGATGATGTACAAAAAATTGCACCGAATGGAATTATGTTTGATACCCCACAACAAATACAATTACATGCTGAACGGATCAATGTGCGGGCAGTGCTAACAAAGACAATGCCTCAGGGAAATAAAACAGGGATTACTGATAAGGAAAGAAGTCTGATTGGTGCCTGGGTACAACAAGGAGCATCAATAAATTAATATTGATTAATTTTTATTTTTGATGAAGGGCCATCAACACTTTTTCCGGAGTAAATGGTGCAGAGAATGGTAATATTGTTTTTGGATTAAATGCTTTTACTGCATTTCGTATAGCAAAATATGCTCCGATGCCATACATTAATGGGGGTTCTCCAACAGCCTTGGAATTAAAAATGGCATGTTCACTTCCCGGAGTATCGAGTGCTGCAATATATATTTCTTTGGGAACAGAATAGATATCCGGAATTTTATAACTGCTTAATGCATTGCTTAATAATTTACCATCATTATTGTAAATCACTTCTTCCAAAGTCATCCAGCCGATACCCTGAACAACGCCACCTTCAATTTGCCCGCGGTCAATACCTGTATTCATGCTTTTCCCGAAATCATGAAGTATTTTCACTGTATCGAACGAATAGGTTCCTCTCAGACAATCAACGGTTACTGTAAGTAATGCAGTACCATACACATGATACGCAAACGGATGCCCTTTTTCTTTTTTTGGATCGAAATGAATTTCCGGAGTAGCATAGTGTCCATGTTCTGATAAACTATCTCTGTTTAAAAAACATTGCATGATGAGTTTATTCCAGGTAAGGGAAGTTGGTTCATCATTACAAAAAAATATTTCCTCTTTTATTGTTAATTCTGAAGTAGACTTATTTAACTCCAAAGCAGCACGGGCTAATAAACGCAACAGAATATTATTACATGCAATTTCCGTTGCTTTTCCGTTTAGGTCGGCAGTGGCACTTGCTGCAGAGGGAGAAGTGTTGGCAACACGCGTGGTATTGGTGGTTTCAATTTTAATTCTTTTTGGTGAAACAGAAAAAACCTGTGCTGCCACTTGCAGCATTTTGGTATTAACTCCCTGTCCCATTTCTACAGCACCGGTACTTACACCAATACTTCCATCGGAATATATATGCACTAAAGCACGGGCCTGATTCATAAGTGTTTTTGTAAAGGAGATACCAAAGCAAATCGGCATCACGGCCAATCCTTTTTTTACCAGCTTGTTTTCATGATTAAATGCATCAATTTCAATTTTACAATTTTCTATATGAAACAAATCGTCGGCAGCATTCCATGTATTTTTTGCCTGAGCACCTGCAGCAATTTGTCCGTAATGAAAAGTATCACCATCATCTAACAAATTATTTTTTTGGATAACATAAGCCGGAACTCCAATTTCTTCCGCTGCTTTTGCAATGGCAGTTTCAATCACAAACATTCCCTGAGGACCACCAAATCCACGGAAAGCAGTATTCGGCGGAAGGTTTGTTTTGCAACTGTATGCTGTGACTTTTGCATTGGGAATAAAATACGCATTGTTTGCATGAAATAGGGTACGCTCCATTACCGCCGGTGAGAGATCGGCTGCAGCACCGGCATTCTGATAGAAGGTTGCTTCGTATGCAATGATTTTTAAGTCTTTATTTAATCCAATTTTAAAATCTGTTGAATAGGGATGACGTTTACCGGTCATTCGCATATCATCCATTCGGTGCAATACACACTTTACCGGTTTGCGCAAAAGATGGGTTGCCAGTGCAGCCATCGATGCCCATGCTGATGCCTGATCTTCTTTTCCACCGAAGCCACCGCCAAGTCGTGTAACATCCACTTCAATTTTATGCATAGAAACACCAAGAACACGAGCTACAGTTCGTTGTACTGCAGTAGGACCTTGTGTGCTGGAATAAATTTTTATGCAACCATTCTCCATTGGTACTGCATAGGCTCCCTGTGTTTCTATATATAAATGTTCCTGACCACCTGATTCAGCAATGCCTTCGAAAATATATTCACATTTTGACCACTGCTCATTATTATTTCCAATTTCAAAAGTTCGCGGGGGAAGAATGAGTTTATTTTGTTTTGCTGCTTCACGAGGATCTGTTATAACGGGTAGCGGATCGATTGTTACTTGTATTTTTTTCAACGCAGCTCTTGCCTGTGCATCAGAAGTTGCCACTACAAGCGCGATAGGCATTCCTGCAAAATCAACTATTTCCTCAGCCAAAAGTGGTTCATCTGGAATAATCCCACCAATTTGATTTTCTCCGGGAATATCTTGAGCGGTAATAATGCGGACAACTCCCGGCATTGCAAGGGCTTGAGAAATATCCAGATTGGTAATTTTCCCGTGAGCAACAGTCGAATCAAAAGCAACGGCATACAATGTGCCCTGCAATTCGGGGATATCATCTACATACACCGACTCGCCTCTTACATGTGAATATGAATCTATATTTCGCAAAACTTCCGGCTAATTAAAGAGGTGTAAATCTAATATTATTTACTTCAAATCAGAAACTCAAACCGAAATCACAGACTATTATAAGGACCTTTTTTAAGCTGTGCCTTTTCCCGGACCTGAACTAAAGTTTTTAATCAATTTGTTTACAGACATATTGAAGTATTATAATGATCATAGCAAATGCTGTTTTAAACCATTATTTATGTAGTTCTATTATCTTTGTTACATGGAATCGGCTTTAAATCCATCATTAGTTAAAAATATGCAGCCCAAAACGCCTGAGGATATAGCTTTTGCAGAATTACAACAACGCTTTTCCCGTCAATTTGATGAAATATTTTTGGATGATCTGGCCGAAAAAACGGTTGTAATTGTTCCCAGCCTTACATTAGATACAGAGCTTCTTCAAACAATTAAGGGAGCGGTACATTATGAGGAACGAATG
>JANOBN010000645.1:0-2026 GCA_031411675.1 Bacteroidota bacterium
TATACTCATCAAGATTTGACAATTGCTCCCTGTTAAGCCATTTTTTGTCTGAAAAGGAATAATCAAGCTTATTGCGATAGTATTTAATCGTGTTGGATCCTATAATGGGTAATACCACGGGGTTTTCAATTTTTCCCAAGCGTTCCATAGCATCTGTCACTTGCTTTTGTTTGAAAAACAGCTGAGCAGAATAATCCATATCCTGCCATTTACAGCCTCCGCAAAGCCCGAAATGCCGGCAAAACGCTTCAGTACGATGGTCTGAATCCTTATGTCTTTGAACTACTCTGCCTTCCAGGTAAGAGCTCGTTTTTCGGGTAATAAGTACATCTACAATATCCCCAGGCATAGCCTTTTCTACAAATATGACCAATCCATTATGCTTTGTAATGCTTTTTCCATTGTCAGCAATATCTAATATTTCAAGCTTTTCTAGTATTTTACCTTTCATTTTAAGCGGATTGACCAAACCTGTTAGAGGCGGTGCGCAAAACTAGCTATATTTGAATTGAAAATTCATTAATGAAAAAAGGCTTTTACCTCAGGACTTTTCTATTGTTCATTTTCCTTGCATCAGGAAACTGTTGTAAAGCCTATCATATTGCAGGAGGTGATTTCACTTATCGATGGATGGGAGGCAATAATTTCGAAGTAAAACTGACACTTTATCGCGATTGCAGTAATCCTTCGGCTTCCGATTTTGATGATTCAATAAAAGTTTCCGTATTTGACAGAGTAACCAATCTTCGTGCAGATAGTGTAGTAATTGCAATAACAAATAACGACTCCATTTCATTAAGCGGTGAAGGATGTTCGCATCCTCCGGATGTTTGCATGCAATATGGTGAGTATATCAGTATGATGAATTTACCGGATAATCCAAATGGATATTACATAGTTTGGGAACGCTGTTGCAGAAACAGCACCGTAAATAATATTGCTTTGCCTGATCAGGCAGGAATGACTTTTTATGCAGAAATTGCTGATCCTTCATTGCATAATTCTTCTGCTTTTTTTAACAGTCAACCATTGCCTTATATTTGTTTAGATCAGTTTTTCCGGTTTGGGTTTGATGCTTCTGATAGCGATGGAGATTCATTAGTTTACAATCTCGTTGATCCTCTGGATGGAGGACATACCTCGCAGTTTAATCCAAATCCTTATTCTTACTCACAGTTTGGTAATAATCCAATATATCCCGAACCTGCGCCTTACACATCAATAAACTGGGCATCCGGATATTCCTTAAGCAATATTTGTGGCAGCGCAGCACCATTAACTATTAATTCATCAACAGGGGAAATTGAGGTTATTCCGGATTTGCAGGGTATTTATGCTTTAGCAGTGGAAATTCGTGAGTACCGAAACGGTATATATATTGGTTTAATTCGAAGAGAAATTGAGTTTACAGTTATTGTATGCGCTGATAATGAACCACCGCAACTTCCTCCTGCATTTACCGGTAATTCCAATATTGAAGTATTTGCAACTGATACCATTGATCTTAGTATTAATGTTATTGATGCAAATGGAGATTCTATTTTTATTGCTCGAACAGGTGGCATATTTGCCAATTCTTTCCCTCAGATTATTGATCCTCCTTTTGCAATGTCACCTGATACATCCGGCAAGGATACCGTTTTAACTTATTTCAAATGGAATACAGGTTGCCAACATTCTTCAACTGTACCTTATATAGTTTCTTATGAAGCAATTGATAATGGTTGTCCGTTGTTTTTAACTGATTTAGGCAAGGTAAATATTTTGGTTAAGGAGCCACCAATTGTTGCAAAAAGCAACCTGCTTTGTATTGACCTTATCAGTGATAGTGTGTTAAGCATTAGCCGCGTTTCTGATACCGCTTATTTTGAAAGATATTTTAAGCAATTTGTACTTTATCGAAGTATTAACGGATCTGCATTTCAACCTTTGAAAATTATAAAGGATTACAATCCTGTGTTAATGTTCGACAGCACCGCTTTCAACAACAGAGATGTTGATTATTGCTATGTGCTAAGCGCATTTA
>JANOBN010000646.1:0-1880 GCA_031411675.1 Bacteroidota bacterium
ATTATTTACACTTATCATAATTATCTAAAATGGGCGCAAAAGTAACAAAAAAAGAGATAAAAGGTATAAGATTTTATATATTAAGTTGAAGTACTTAAATGTTTGATCAAACTAAAAAAAGGGAATTCCTTGAGAAAACAATAAAAATATTAAATGACTATCCGTTATTGGGTGTAAAAGAATTTTAGGTAGGAAATACACAATTTATGATTTTTAAAGGGGTAGATTATAATGATATTTCTTTTTTTTTGTGAATCTGTGGCAAAAAAATTGCCACAGAGTCACAGAAAAGCTGTTTTGTGTTTGATCTTTTAACTATCAGACAAATAGATTACAGATAATATGGGTAAAATTGTTGAGGTAAATTATTTCAATGAAGAATGAATTTTTATACAGTTTATATTTAATTTTCTACCATTTTATATGCCTTGTACCTAATAAAGGATAGCTATTAAAAAATAACATAAAAAATTGTTATGTATATGAAACCAATTACTTACCTTCATTAAAGCAACAATACTTTTAAGTTGTGTCCGAGCAGAAATGGGACTGAGGGACGGCGAAGCCTTGCCCCGGCGGAAAAAGATGAAAGCAATACAATATAAACCAGTAATACACAAAGGCGAGAAACGCATAGCTGTACTATTTGCATACGACAGCAAGCTTATAACGGCCTTACGCAAAAAAACCGCTGCCAAGTGGAGCGAAACCATGCGTGCATGGCATATTGCCGATACGGCGGAGCATAGGATAAAATGTGGGTTGGCGTTGGAGAGTGAGGAAACCTCTCAACAAATAATATCGCAAGAACCCATCAGCATTCCCGAAAAGCCAATAAAAAAGGAAGTAAGCAGCGAAACAACAGAACAATCTGCTGGTTTACCAATACTAATTTTAAAACCAATACTAACCAGGGATAAAGAAGAAAAGATCGGTATTTTTTTTAAGGGCAATAAAAATATTGAAATAATAATAAGGAAAATAGCAGGCGTAAAATACTGCACAGTAAACCAATGCTTGCACCTGCCTTTTACCAAAATAAGCTTTACAAACCTTCGGACTGCTCTTGAAAATATTGCTACAATACAATACGATGCACTTTCCCTTTACTTAAGAAAAAGAAAATTAAACAACGAAATAAACAAAAAGGCAGGATATAAAACTGACACATCGTTTGAGCAAATTTTTGAAATAAGTACCCACAACTTACAATTACTTAACCGCTGTATTGAGCAATTGCATTTAAAAGCTTACAGTACCTCTACCATACGTACCTATAAAAACGAAATGAGTATTTTTTTGCAAACACTCAAAAATAAACATGCCGATATACTAACTACAGAAGATATACGCCAATACATACATTTTTGCATAAACAATTTAAAGCTTAGCGAAAACACCATACATAGCAGGTTGAATGCCCTAAAATTTATGTATGAGCAAGTACTAGGTCACGAAAAGTTTTTTGTAGAAATACCCCGCCCCAAAAAAAACTTGCAACTACCCAAAGTGCTGGGCGAAGAAGAATTGCGAAGGCTTTTTAATGCGCCCAAAAATTTGAAACACAAAGCCATCCTTTTTGTAGCGTACAGCGCAGGTTTGCGGGTGAGCGAAGTTATAAACCTACGATTGCAAGATATAGACAGAGAGCGCAAACAGTTATTTATACACTGCAGCAAAGGAAAAAAAGACAGGTACGTAATGCTCAGTCCCATGGTGCTAGATGTGCTGGAGCAGTACTATAAAATGAGTGAGGTAAAACCTGCAAATTATTTGTTTGAAGGGCCTTCAAAAGGTGAACCTTATAGTATCAGAAGTGCACAACAAATTTTTAGTGATGCCAGAAAAAAAGCGGGTATTTTAAAGACAGTAAGTTTTCA
>JANOBN010000647.1:0-17314 GCA_031411675.1 Bacteroidota bacterium
TTTTGAATGGTATTTGGAAAATATTGAAGTAATTCACATTAATAATAATTTGATTTGTTTGCTAAATATTTGCAGCCAGATATGGATAAATTAATTTTGTTGTTAGATAATTTAGAAAGTAAAATACCCCATTCTGAAAAATTAAATCCGGCAGTATCACGGTCTTCGGTTGGCTGGCACATTGAGCATACAATGATGGCAACCTTTCAGATTATCCATGCAGTGGAAAAATCAAATCCTGAAAAATATAGTCGGAAATTTAATCCGAAACGACTTCTTGTTTTTACTATTAACAAAATACCACGGGGAAGAGGAAAAGCCCCTAAATCAGTATTGCCTCCGGGAGAATTTTCTATTGATAAAATTAAAGAAGATATTCAGAAATTAAAATCTAAAGTTTCAGTATTAACCAATTTACATCATTCCAGCTTCTTTGAACATCCATACTTTGGCAATCTGAACTTAAAAGATACTATTAAATTTTTAAACATTCATACGAAACATCATCTTAAAATTATAGATGATATTATAAAATCAGTAGCATGATTTAATTTTAAAAAAAGAACAAATTTTATCGACTCTGATTCGTCAATTCATATTTTTTGAGTTCCTGGTCCCTTTCATGACATTATTTCTCAGGCATATGTGATATTTCAGTAGATTTACCATTATGGAAGACCAGGAGCCTAAACGTGTCAGAAGAGAGCGATATAAAGGCACACATCCGAAAGCCTTTAAGGAGAAATACAAGGAATTGCACCCTGACGAGTATGCAGCAGATGTAGCAAAAGTGATAGAGCAGGGACGTACACCAGCAGGTATGCACCGTTCAATTTGTGTGAATGAAATTCTGGAAGTGCTTCAACTCGCTCCCGGTCAAACAGGACTGGATGCTACGCTTGGTTACGGCGGACATAGTGCAGAGATTATTAAGCGTTTGCTTCCATGCGGTCATTTATACGCCATTGATGTAGATGCTATTGAATTACCAAGAACCAGAGATCGTCTTTCAGCTATGGGTTATGGCCCAGATATAGTTACCATAAAAAAAATGAATTTTTCCGGCATTGATCAACTTATTTATGAATCCGGTCCATTGAACTTTATCGTTGCTGATCTGGGTGTTTCCTCTATGCAAATTGATAATCCGGAAAGAGGATTATCATTTAAAGCAGAAGGACCTTTAGATCTTCGTTTAAATCCATCGGGAGGAAAATCAGCTGCAGCATTATTAAAATCGGTTTCCAGAGAAGAACTTATAGAAATATTTTCAGAGAATGCGGATGAGCCCTATTCTGAAATTATTGCAACAGCAATTATATCAGAGATCTCAAAAGGAAACAGCATTACCACCACCACACAATTAAAGGAAGTCATAGAACATGCATTGAAGCCCTTTATTTCTATTCAAAATAAAGAGGAATTTAAAAAATCCTGTCAGCGTTGTTTTCAGGCATTACGTATTGCAGTGAATGATGAATTTGGTGTTCTGGAAAAATTTCTGGAAAAAATTCCATGTGCTCTTTCTAAAGGCGGGCGTATTGCAATTCTGTCTTTTCACTCCGGAGAAGATCGTCGTATTAAAAAATCATTTCAGAGTTTACTAAATGTTGGTATATATAGTGACATTGCACCAGATCCAATAAGACCATCACCGGAAGAATGCAATGCCAATCCCCGGGCACGTTCAGCAAAGTTACGTTGGGCTGTTAAAGCTTAATTCATTGCATATTGGTTTAAGAATATTTAGAAAATTATATTTTAATCTTAAATTTTTACATCTTGAAACATAATTATACATTTTTAATCGGTCTTTTGTTCTCAGTTCCGGGTTTTTCACAAAACCTTGTTGCAAATGGCAATTTTGAAGCATATTCAAGTTGCCCTACGGTACATGGCTGACTTTTTAAGACAGGTTAAAAATAGATTTTATATCTTAACCTCCATGAAAAACGCATATGAAAAAATAAAAACCATTGGCACATAGCAATATGTGCGGAGGCAGCTTACCGGTAATAAATAATACGCATGCATATGATGTTGTGTATGCCGTTCTTTAAATCCGCAACTTTATTTCTTCAAGAAAAGAATTACTGGCAATAAATGGTAAAGGATCTACTTTTAATATCAGAATAGGCATTCATACAGGTCCCGTTGTAGCCGGTATTGTGGAAGTCCGGAAATTTGCTTATGATACATGGGGTGACACTGTGAATATTGCATTCAGAATGGAATCTTCCGGAGAGGTCGGAAAGGTTAACATCAGCGGAAGTACATATGAGCTTATAAAAGATCATTTTCATACAGAATACAGGGGTAAAATTGAAGCAAAAAACAAAGATGAGATAGATATGTATTTTGTGGAGTCCCTGAGTTGAGAAATTTGATTAAGTCCGCCCTATCTTTGAAGATTTATTTTACTAAATTTTATAGGCATATTATTTTTTTAGCATGAATGATAATGTCATTTTTGATATATAACTTGCTCCGGATTTTAAAAAATTCAAATACGCAATTAATTTTTCCTCCTGCTTGCGTCATTTGATTCATTTCAAATAAATATGGATTATATTTGTATCGAATAATTTATATCCCGTTTGCGATGTCAAAATCAATAAGAGAATTAGAGCCAATAGAAGTCTGGAATCATTTTGCAGATTTGAATGCAGTTCCCCGTGCATCTAAGAAAGAAGAACGAGTTATTGAATTTATCATACAGTTTGGGAAGAAGCTTGGTCTGGAAACTACCAAAGATGAAGTTGGCAATGTAATTATTAAAAAACCTGCCAGTAAAGGGATGGAAAATAAGCAGACAATTGTTTTGCAAAGCCACCTCGATATGGTACATCAGAAAAACAGTAATACTAATTTCGACTTCTCAACTCAGGGAATTGAAATGCTTGTTGATGGTGATTGGGTAAAGGCAAATGGTACAACATTAGGTGCCGACAATGGTATTGGTGTTGCATCTATCATGACAATCCTTTCTTCCACTACCATTGCACATCCTGCCATTGAAGCGCTCTTTACTATAGATGAAGAAACCGGTATGACAGGTGCTTTAAACTTGAAAGGCGGTTTGTTAAGTGGCAAAATATTACTAAACCTCGATACTGAAGATGATAATGAATTAACTATTGGTTGTGCCGGAGGAGTTGATGTAACAGCGACAGGAAGTTATACATTGGAAGCTGCCCCTCCGGGAGTAAGTGTTTATAAAATTTCTGTGTCGGGATTAACAGGCGGACATTCAGGCATGGACATTTACAAAGGGAGAGGTAATGCCAACAAAATAATGAACCGTGTTTTATTATCAGCTTATGAAAAATTCGGAATACAAATCAGTAGTATTGATGGCGGCAGTTTGCGTAATGCAATTCCAAGAGAATCTGTTGCAGAACTAATTATGCCTGAAAAAGAAGAAGCATCATTTGAAGCATTTATAAAAAATATTGAGCAAGAATGTAAATCCGAATATAAAACAACGGATCCAAATCTTATTTTGAAATTTGAAAAAACGGAAAGTACACAAAAGGTAATGCAAAAAGGGTTTCAGTTGAAATTGCTTAAATGTTTATATGCATGTGCCAATGGTATCTTCCGTATGAGTCCCGATGTTTTACATCTGGTTCAAACCTCTAATAATTTAGCCAGAGTTTTAGTGAAAGACGGAGAATATTCCATTCAATGTTTAACTCGAAGCTCTGTTGATTCTGAAAAGATGGATTTGGCAAATGCATTAAAAAGCACTTTTGAATTAATTGGTGCAAGAGTGGTATTTGGCGGATCTTATCCCGGTTGGACACCTGATCCTGATGCAAGCATTGTGAAAATAATGAGCAGCTTGTATAAAGAACTTTACAAAGAAGATGCACTTGTAAGTGCTTGTCATGCAGGACTGGAATGTGGTATACTTGGCGCCAATTACCCCGGAATGGAAATGATTTCTTTCGGGCCCAACATTAAAGGAGCTCATTCCCCTGATGAAAAAGCACAAATAAGTTCTGTTCAAAAATACTGGGCCTTTTTACTGGAGACATTAAAAAGAATTCCGGCAAATAAATGATTGAACGGATCAGGTAGTGAAAATTAATGTCTTAAAAAAGGTTTTTTTTACTTGCAATAATGACAGAAAATCAATTAACCAGAATAAATAAATACCTGAGTGAAGCTGGATTTTGTTCACGACGTGTTGCCGATCAGCTAATCAGCGAAGGGCGTGTTACTATTAACGGTGTAAAAGCTGAAATGGGCACTAAGATCAGTACATCTGATGAAGTTGCTGTAGACGGAAAATTAATAACTACCCCCGATGAAAAGCTCATTTATATTGCTTTTAATAAGCCGGTAGGAATTGTTTGCACAACTGATACAAGGGCAGAACGGAAAAACATCATTGAATATATTAATTTCCCTAAGCGTATTTTTCCTATAGGACGTTTGGATAAAGCAAGTGAGGGGCTTATACTACTTACCAACCATGGTGACATTGTAAACAAAATTCTTCGAGCCCGCAATAATCATGAAAAGGAATATATCGTATCAGTGGATAAACCGGTAACTCCGGAATTCATAAAAAAAATGAGTGAAGGGGTTCCTATTCTGGATACTATCACCAATAAATGTTTTGTGGAACAAAAGAACAAATATGTTTTTCGTATTATACTTACGCAAGGGCTTAACAGGCAAATAAGAAGAATGTGTGAATACCTTGATTACAAAGTGGAGACGCTCAAGCGCATTCGTATTATGAATATAAAACTCGATATGCCCATTGGCAAATGGAGATATTTAAGTGATGATGAATTAACTGAAATTAATCGATTGGTTGAATCATCTGCAAAAACCTATGAAGGGCCAGAATGAATTTAACAATTACTGTGCAATAATGGCACAAGCCTTCCTGAATTGCCAGTATATGCCTGGTTCGTGGTTGTAAAAGCCTTCTTGAAATCGCTATTATCGAATGATTCTACTGGCACAAGTCATAAAATAAGACTGCACCAGAAGAGTCTTAATTATAGAGTTAATATATATTTTCATGCATTCAACTTTATAAGAAAAGGGCAGGATGTAACTCCTGCCCTGCTAAACAAAACTAAATAAACAATTTTTATTCTACAATAACACGTACTTTTTCCTGCGTTTCATTTATACGAAGTACGAGTGTATAGATACCATTACTGATATTTTGTAATTGTATTTCCTTACGATTCTCTCCTTCCTGCGCCTGACCTTTATCAGCATAAACCGCTCTTCCGGTAACGTCAATAAGTGCTATCGAATAATCTTCATCAATAATGCTGGTAAATGTCAGAGTTATGAAATCTTTAGCCGGATTCGGATAAACTGACAATGGAATACCTCCTTCAATGCCATCTCTTATACAATAGATAACATTAACACCTGATAAAACTCTGGTTCCGCTTACGCCGCAATTATTAGTTGCCTTCACAGTTATGGCTTGTCCGCCTGCCGGGGATGAACCAAACATTACAGATATATTCTTAGTGCCCTGTCCGCTTAATATTGTTCCAGGCGCAGTCCAGGTATATGTTAATGCTCCGATTACTGTAGAGATTGAATAACCTCCTGTACTTCCTGTACAAACTGTGGTTAAACCGGTAATTGTTCCGGGCATAAGTGGTGCTCCTGTAACAGTTAATGATCTTGCAGAGCTGGTTCCACAACCGTTTATAGATCTTACAGTTATTGATCCTGAAACATAACTATTAGTGAAGTTCACTAAAATGGAGGTAGAATTTGAAGGTCCTACAATAGTTGCTCCGGATGGTGCTGTCCATATATAACTGTTTGCCCCAACCACAGGTGTAATTGAATAAATTACTCCTGAAACTCCGCATATACCGTTTGTATAACCGCTGATTGCCGGAGGTGTAGATGGATTATTCAGACTTAACGATTTAGTACGAGGGCTACTTACTCCGCATACATTGGAAGCAGTAACTTGTATTGTCCCGCCTGTATAAGATGCATCAACGTTCACAGTAATGATATTTGTATTGAAACCTGAAACGATAATCATTCCTGCAGGCACCGTCCAGTTATACTGTTTAGCACGTGCAACCATTGCAACCGAGTAAACAACACCCATATCACCCGGACAAACTTTTGCCGGTCCGCTGATTGATCCCGGAGAAACAGGTCTTGCAGAATTCAAATCAATAGATGCACATACCTGAGTTGATGCACATGATGTAGTAACCGTTACACACATTGAACCAACAATACCATTTCCTATCGCAACACCTGACCAGGTTGCAAATATTGTACGGGTTCCCTGACCGCTTATTATTGTCATTCCCGATGGCACTGTCCAGTTATATGTTGCACCCGTTACAGCAGGTATACTATAGCCTGCTCCGCTAGTAAGTGCCGATATGCAACCGGTAATGTATGCGCTGGATATTGGTCCTGCTGAAATGTTAATTCCATCATCAGTCAATCCATTACAATTATCATCTAAGCCGTTACAAAGTTCAGTAGCACCGGGGTGTATCATTGGATTGTAATCATCACAATCACCTGCGGCAGTTGTATAACCGTCATTATCAACATCGCAACCTTCATCAATTACACCATTACAGTTATCATCAATTCCATTACAAACTTCTGCTGCACCGGGATAAACACTCGCATTATTATCATTACAATCTCCCGCGAATGGAGTATAACCATCATGATCGAAATCACAGCCTTCATCAACTAAACCATTACAGTTATCATCAATTCCGTTATTGCAAATTTCAACCGTGTCAACGCTTAATATTCCACTTACATAATTTATTACATAATTTGCAAGAGGCAATAATGTTAAACCACCTGGTACAATGTTGTAAGAAGCGCTTAACATATTTACTGCCGGAACCACCATATTCTGGTTATCTGTAATTGTATATGAAACATTACCGGAATAAATAACACTGTCAGGATCACTATACTGCTGACCGGATATTACAGAGGTAAATGGCGGAGCTGAAGCACATCCTGAAGAAGTATCATTTGCTTCCACTGTTAATGTTGCAGGAGATATAGTTAAGGTTCCGAGTTTGTAGGTAACATCAAAGTTCTCTGATAATAATGCACCTGGTACTATGGCTTGTGTTCCGACATCCAGACCGGAAACCAGATTGATAGAATAAAATTCTACCAGCGAATCGTTTGCTGCTGCTGTAACATCCGTTTCATCAATAATTACAACAACACTGTCATTCGCCGGATCATCAACATCACTGCTATTTACCAATGCTCGCCCATTCACTAATGCGCGTCCGTTCACCAATGCGCGTCCGTTCACCAATGCGCGTCCATTAACCAATGCTCTGGCATTTACTAATGCGCGTCCATTCACCAACGCACGGGCATTAACCAGTACGGTGCTGTCAGGATCCGTTTTATAATTAAATATGGATGCAACACCAATATCCACTACTAGAGTAGTATCATACACGAAGCTGCTTAACTGACCGGGGCCGTTCACTAAAGCACGTCCATTCACCAATGCACGTCCGTTCACAAGGGCACGTCCGCTTACAATGAAGCTTAATCCTGCAAGATCACTGTTAGTGAGAGAAGGTCCGTTAACCAATGCTCTTCCATTAACCAGTGCAATACCATCATCTGCAAGATTAGCTTCATGCTCCGTAATGAGTGAATCACGAAATGCAAGTCTTTCCGATGACAGTATTAAACTATCATTATAGGAATAGGTAAATGAAATATTATCTACTTTATTACCGTAAGTTAATGTAGTATCGTTTGCTTTAATAGTTACCGGTAAACGGTTAACAGCAAGTAATCCATCATAGAATTCAAAATCATATATATCAAGAATTGCAGCATCATTCGGATCTAATGGATCCAGTGAATCTGCAATTGCTTTAATGAAATAATAATTTACATTACTTAAACTGTTTGCAGGAGTTTCAAAACGCAAACTTGTATTATCAAGACGCAGATCAGCTCTGGTAATACTTGTTGAATCAATAAGTACACTATCTATCGTAATTGTTGCAGAAAATGCGGGTAATTTCTCACCATAATATTTCGATTTATTATCTGCAACAACGCGTACAATTTGTTTGGTAATCATATCAAAATACAAGGCATTTGAAAAGCCGCCATCAATCCCGGAAGGAGTTACCGGCGGATTTCTTACCACGACTGAAGGATTTCCCAAATAAGCAGGAATTTGTGCTTCAATAGTTGTACTGTTAATATAAGAAGAAGGTATTTCAACACCTCTGAGCAACACAGTTGATGTAGGCATAAAATAACTTCCGGTTATTGTGCTTGTAAACGGAGCAGTGCCTGCAACAATTAATGGATCGTGTGATAATGCAGAAATGCTTGGCAATGGAGCTGCAAGTAAACCAATAGCAGAATCAGCCTGAACCAATCCACTTCCCGATTTATAATCAAACCCTGCTTCATACATCTCATAAGACGATGACTGAAACAAAGACTTGACTTCAGAAGGCAGCATATTTTGTCCGTAAAACTTTTGTTTAGCTTCTTTAAGAAGTGCGGCTACTGCTGCAACGTGTGGAGCAGCGGCAGACGTTCCGAAGAAGTTGGTAAATGCATCCTGTTCTAAATTAATATTAGAAAGTGTTACAGTAGTGTTAACTCCATTAGGAGCACAGAAATCCGGCTTATTTCTTACTGAACCATAAATTGACATTCCACCTCTTGAGCTGAAAGAAGCTACAGTTGGTGTATCTATTCCGAATGATGGTGTGTACTTATAAAGCACTGCACCAACAGCCATTGCTCCTTCAGCATTTGCCTGACCAACAATAGTTGAGGTTCCGCTGAGATGTTCATTTATTATTGCTTCACCGCGGAAAATAACATATTTGAATTTTATATTTTGTGTTCCCGAAGATCGCGTAATTACAATATTTGCTGTAGCATTTCCTTTTACAGTAAATGGCAATACTTCAATAGGATCACCCCATTTGTTATTTCTGTTAAACCCGAATAATCTTTGTCCGTTTGCATTCAGCAAATAGATATCCAGATCATTCCTTGCACCCGGAAGCTGACCTCTTGAATAAATGGAATCATCCCATTGCAATACGATCGTATAAGTACCTAAAGGAAGTGTAATACTTTGCATCACATCACCACCACCAAAATCATGTGCTTGTAATGATGCAGGGAATCCTGCAGGAGCTGCATGTGGCGTGAACACACCTTCATATGATTTTGTTCCATAATTACCGGCAGCAGAGAAATAAGAAACTCCGGCAGCGGTTACTTCATCCACAGCATTTGCAACAACTCCATCCTGGAAGAATGGCTCAGTAATAAAGGTAACATCATCAACAATGATATCACAGGAATCATCCTTAAGTTCACGGATACCTTCAGCAAAGTCTCCCGCACTGATAAATCCAGTTCTGAATGCAAGTTTCGCCTTTGGTGCAACATCATGTACAATCTGCAACATTGCTCTCCCTTCATCCGATCGTCGTCCATATGGATATTCCCTTAAGACTTCAACAGGATTCGGATTATTTGGATTATTTAATCCGGGCAGATCAAAATTAGATACATCGGCCTGCGCCTTTGATCCCGGAACGGTGTTATAACTGTCGGAAAGAACACCAATTTTTATACCCGCACCTGTTACACCAAATATTTTTCTGGCAATATCTGCACGGATAGCTTTATCACCCTGACTTATTGCAATACCGGTATTAATGGCAGATGTAATGACAGCCGATGAAGTAACAGGCGGATAGTAAGGCCTTACGTAATTTATTAAACCTGGAAGGCTATCCAGTTTTCTTAAATTATCAATTGGATATTTTCCGGTAATTATAAATGAGTCTATTCCATTGGTAATAAAATCAGTCATGCCATACGGTGCAGTTTGCAGCAATACGAATAAACTGTCATACATGCCATTGTCCGCTATCACTTCAATTAATACACTATCGGCACTAATTAAATATACCGTATTGTTGGTTGTATTAGCTGTAGTATCAGGAATGGAATCAGGGTTATCATATAACTGTCCTAGCTCAGCTCCAATCAGATTTGAAACCTTACCACTATCAGGAGCCGGGTAATAAGGAATGATACAATTAGTTTGATACACGTAAAGGCTAGCCTGCGCAGCGCAACCATTTGCATCCGTAACAGCATAATTATAAGTACTGCCCGGATTCAGGTTCAGTGTATCATCACCGGCATATATATAAGGTGGTGTTCCTCCTGCAGGCACTAAATTTACACTACCGGTTGTTAATCCAGTTTCAATGCAAACAATTAATGTGTCAGCAGAGGAAGTAGTAAGTGTTAAATTACATGGAACTACGCAGGTATTCCCTGTTACAACGCCACCCGGCGCGACCCAGTTGGAGGTGCCTCCAATTAATGCAAAATTCTGAAGTGTTCCATCATTGCCATTTCCACTGGCATCTGCTAATGTTGTATCTGTTAAGTTAATTGAGTTCGCAAATCCATGATTGAAATGATATGCCGCAGCTAAATCAGTTTGTGTAGAAATTTCACAATTCATATTATTCTGAACTTCCAAAGCAGATAAAGCACGTGTCCATAATCTCAACTCATCAATACTACCATCAAAATTATTTGTACTATAAGCAACATCGCCTATATAAAGATCGGTGTTTCCGCTTCCCTGAAATGTGGAAGGAGATATATCAGAAGCAATCAAAATTCCATCTTTGTAAACCTTCCTTACTTTAGTTAGATTATCAAATGTACATGCCCAATGATGCCAGTTAAAGTCAGGTGTTACTGTAGCCTCCAAATCATTATAATCGAAATTGAAAAGAAAAGTAGAACCGCCCGGCTTAAAACCAATATGCAGTGTTTGGTTTGGCAATCCAATGCCACCCTGTGAAAAGGCAATGTCATAATCAGAATTACCTGATTGTTTCAACCACATTTCAACTGAGAAAGATTTATTGGAAAGATCTACATTAGAATTAGAAACAACTACTACATCATCAACACCATCTAAATTTAATGCTGCCGCCGGTATTGGCGCAGAACAATTGGAACTGAATGTTGCACCTGCATCTTTCCCTGCACTCCATGTGGTATTCATAAATGATGGGTTATCCACCTGAATACAATTTAACAGTGCATTGTTAGTTGCATCAAATGTAGAAAGACTGGAGTTATTCCCGTTTTGAATGTTGAGAACTGTTAACTGGTTGTTGCTGCACGATATTTCGGACAATACAACATTATTTGATAAGTTAAGACTACTAATTTGATTGTTGTCACAATAAAAATATTGAAGAGCAGGATGAATTGAAACATTAAGGGTTGTCAATAAATTATTATAACACCATAACCCAATCAGACTAGTATTTACGGAGAGATCCAAGTTTGAAATTTGATTGGCATCACAGCTCAAAAATTCCAGTGCCGTATTGTTAGATACATCAAGTGATGTTAACAGGTTGCCTGAACAAACCAAAGCTGTAAGCGCAGTATTCGCTGATAAGTCAAGTGAAGTCAGTTGATTACTGGAACAATTCAATATGGTCAAAGAGGTAAATGCTTCAATACCTGTTAAATCTGATATGGCTGAAGCAAAAACGAAAATCATCCCCGTGTATGCAGATGCCTCTGAACACTGTATCTCACCGTCATTATTAATATTGATTGCTGCATTAGCTAAAAGAGCTGCTTTAAAGTTTGCATCTGGAATGTATACAGTACAAGGAGCACAAGAAACACCTGTTACCACTGAACCCGGATCAACCCAATTAGAACTTGTTCCGCTTAAAGCAAAGTTTTGTAGTGCGCCATTATTTCCATTTCCTGTTGCATCTGTAAGCACCGAATCGCTTGCATTATTTGCTCCGGGAATACCTTGATTGAAGTGATATGCTGCAGCTAAATCAGTTTGTGATGAAATTTCACAATTCATATTATTTTGAACCTCCAGCGCCGAAAGCGGACGCGTCCAAACCCTTAATTCATCAATAGTACCATCAAAGTTATTGTTGGAATAAGCAACATCACCAATAAACATATGAGTACTTCCATCACCCAGAAATGCAGAGGGAGAAATATCAGATGCAATTAAAAGACCATCTCTGTATATATTCCTTACTTTGGTTACATTATCAAATGTACATGCCCAATGATGCCAGTTAAAATCCGGAGTAACATTTACGCCTAAATCATTTTGATAAAAATTGAACATAAAGTAATTACCTGCAGGAGCAAATCCTATATGCAATGATTGATTTTGTCCAAAGTTTGGTCCTTGTGCAAAGGCAATATCATAATTAGCATTACCTGATTGTTTCAGCCACATTTCAACAGAGAAAGATTTATTCGAAAGATCAACATTGGAATTTGCAACCACTACTTTATCATCAACACCATCAAAATTTAACGCTGATGCAAGTTGAGCAGCGAATCCGTCACAATTTTCATCAATAGCATTATTTGGTATTTCAGCTGCTCCGGGGTTTATTGCTGCTACAGTATCATTACAATCAGTACTGTTAGCTACATATCCGGAAGGCTGAATACATGCAAAAACAGAATCTAAGATTCCATAACCATCACCATCATTATCAGCAAACCAGGTTACCGGAGCAGCGCATTCAGTTTCGTAGGCTCCTATATCAACAGTACCATTGAAAATACGTGCTGTTCCGGTTATATCTGTTGTTGCAATAACAGGTATTAAGCTATTATCCCCTGCATCTTTGGCAGGACTCAGAAAATGTAATCCTAATCCGTCATCAGCTGTACGCTGAAAATTATCTGCACCATCAAGGTCATTTCCATTAAGGAATAATGGATTGCTTTCAAAAATATTTCCTGTTGATGCCACTCCAAGGTCATAAAAACCAGAGCCAACGGTAGTATAACTTGTAGATGGCAATTGCAGAATATTGTTTTTAAATACTGCTGTTGCACCTCCTGCATTAATAAAATCAGCTCCCGGCACACTAGAACTGGATCCATTATTATTCTCCCAGAATATATTATTATTGACTGTGGTAAGCATACCAAAACTGGCACGATAAGCACCACCGGTACCAGCTGAGTTTTTATAAAAAGTATTATGCGCTAAGGTAGTAGGCGATTGCTGATTTAATACAGCACCTCCGGTATTTGCTAAATTACCCGAAAATACATTGTTATAAATTAATACGGTACATTGAAGATTGTTAATCGCCCCTCCAACATTACCGCTTCTGTTTTGTATAAATGTATTATTGCTAAAAGTTACATTTGTAAAACGTGTGAAAACTGCCCCGCCGCCACTTTGTGCATAGTTACCTATGAAAGTATTGTTGCGGATAAAGTCTGTTCCGTATAATATATATATTGCTCCATTGTTGTGTTGCATATTCTCACCGTTAACAATAAAGGAAGTTATATTGTTTCCGTTTCCTCCTTGTATTATAAACCCATCAATTGTAACTCCGGTGCTGCCTGAGGCAACTAATACATGATAAGCATTTTCAGAATTTCCACTTATGTTTAATGAGTTGCCACTTCCTGTAACCACATCATTATTATTAAAATCGCCCGATAATATGGTTGGGTTTACATTAATATTACGGTTAGCCAAAGAAATTTCCGTTCCTGCAAATCCTCCGTAAATAGCAACTCCATCCTTTACAAGAAATGTTCTTTCGCGCGGATCAGCCGGACTATTATTGCCGGAAGGATCTACAGTTGGTTTATAAGTGCCTGCTGCAACCCACACTTCTTTTCCACAGGTAAATGAAGCATTAATACCGGACTGTAAATCCGTAAATGCATCAATCCAGGAGGTACCATTGTTTGCTCCGGTTGCAGCTGAATTAACAAACACTACACCGGTACCTTCATCAATCTGACCATTGCAATTATCATCAATACCATTGCATATTTCTATGGCGCTTGGATTTACCGCTATATTATTATCATCACAATCTGTGCTGTCCAAAACGTAACCAATAGGTTGACTGGCTGCAGCACTGTCAACAAGTGGATTTCCAAATCCATCACCATCTGCATCAGCATAGAAAATTGGCAATTGAATATTAACGTTGAACTGGCAACTAGCAGTGTTACTGAAAAAGTCAGTAGCAGTAGCAATAACCGATGTTGTTCCAACAGGAAACTGAGAACCAGATGCAGGACTATAAACTATTGATGGCGCATTTATACGAAGCTCTACTTGATCAATGGTAGTTCCATATTGACCTGCCCAGTATTCTGAATCCTTGGAACCATGTGTAATCCTGACTTTACGAACACCAACAGGATAACCGGTAAAAGTATGCGTAGCCTGCTGCCATTCTTGTATAGATATAATCGGAGATTGTTCTGAACCTAAATTGTATGATGCAAGTACATTGTTACCGGCATCAAGTAATTCTGCCTTGAAGTAATAAAAATCTGTTGGTGCACAACAAACCGGTGAACGATACCATTCACTTACATAAATCGGGGGTAGCTGATCAAGTGTTGATGCAGAATAACCATTTGTGGTAAGATCAACTATCTGCGACATAGAGCACCAGTCATAAGATCCTATAAAAGCATTACTACCTGAAAGTGAAGTACCAAAAGCGCTCCACCCCTGGCCACTATTAACTAGAGTCCATCCTGTAAAATCTCCTGTTTCTGCACCACCATTTACAATAAGGTTTGGACTTAAATTATCTTCCACTAATGTATATAATGTAACATTTACAGGGCCATTTGCCATAATTATAGTATCGTAACAGCTTATTACCGGCGGAGTATCTTCATAAGCAAAGCCATCACAGTTAACATCTACACCAACAATAGTTCCTTCAACGGCTCCGGGATATATATCCGAATTATTATCATTACAATCCGTATTATCAGAAACATATCCTACAAGGAAACAAGGAGTAGTTGTTGCTATTGAAGAATTTGGATCTCCAAAACCATCGTTGTCAACATCAGCATAAACAGTTCCCGCATAACCACCACTATAATTTGAAGTGGTATTACCATTTGTAAGATTGAAATTATGTAATGTTCCGTTATTACTTCCGGCCCGGTCAATTAATGTTGTTATAGAATTATTATTTGCGCCGGGAGTTCCTTGATCAAAAGTATAGTATGCAATCAAACCCGGTTGTCCGTTTACATATGCTACTCTTTTTTGATTAATTTGAGCCCTCGTTCTGGCAACATTCCATACACGAACTTCGTCAATGTTACCCTGATACCAAGCGGTATTATAATCAGGCCATCCTCCTAAATAAAGCGTATTAGTTCCCGGGGTGATATTTCTTACTATCGGATCTACAGCATACTTATCTACAGCACCATTAATAAAGAATGTTATTTGTGTGCCATTTCTGGTTACTGCAACATGTGTCCATTGATTTGCCGGAATCTCACTAGTTCCATATAGAGCGAAATAGTTAGGTTGCCCGTCAGCTGCAAGTTCAAGAGCGAGTTTTTTGCTACTTAAAGAGAAAGCCCACCAGTTACCCGGTTGATTATCTTCATATGTCCTTGTACTTGCAATATATCCTTGATCACTCTGGCGATAAATCCAGGCTTCAAGGGTAAAATTACCTGTACCCAGATTAACATCATTCATCTGCACATAATCATTAACACCATCAAATGTTAATGAATTATTATCATCAAGATTTCCATTACAGTTATTATCTATGGCATCGCATATATCAATAGCAGCAGGATTGATGCTTGCATTGTTATCATTGCAATCAGTTGTGTCTGCAACATATCCACCCGGCTGAGTACATGAAAGTTGTGAAGCAGCACTGCTTCCGTATCCATCATTATCATTGTCCACATACCACAAAGTTTGTGTACATTGTAATTCATAGGATCCTATATCTCTTACCCCTACTATTGCAAATCCTGCTTGATCGTAAGAAGTATTTGAAGGATCACCGGCATTTACTGCAGGGCTTGTTGGATTTAAAGCCATGGTATTTGTTACCCCACCATAATTATTCAAAGCTTGTAAATCCGGCGAAATCGGTGCTGCGCCTGTACCAATAATATCACCGGTATTTGGTGCAAAAGTGAATATTGAATTATTTCCTACAAGATTGTAGCCACTTGAAACTGCTGTTCCTGAAAAAAGAAAACAATCAGGGCCGAGCGCACCTGCTCCATTTCCTGCAATTATAGAAGAAATAAAGTTGATGGTTCCTGTATTAAACATCGCACCACCTCTGAAACTTGCATAATTACCACTTAAGGTACTTGTGGTAATATTTAAAGTTCCGGTATTATAGATACCAGCTCCTCTAAAAGCTGCATTGTTTGCAATTGTACTGGTGATAATATTAAGTGTTCCATTATTTAATACAGCACCGCCGTTACCACCGGAAATTGTGGTCTGATTTCCGAACATGGATATATGGTCAAGAGTCAAAGTTCCGGCATTGAGAATTCCTCCGCCATCAGTTGTTATAGTGCCATCCCTTAAGTTAAGCTTTTTTAAAGTAACTGTATTTACAGCAGGGATATTAAATATTCTGGTTACATTATTACCGCTTACTCCAATACCTGCATTTAAAGTATTTTGAATATATAAATTCTTATCAATTAAAATCTCACTTGCCAGATATATTGTTGCACCACCTACTGCAGCATCAAATGTAATAGTATCACCATTTGTTGCATATTGAATGATTTCCCGGAGAGAACCGAATCCGGAATCTGAATTATTTAAAACAACAGTTCCGCAAACACCACCTTCATTATTTGTTCCATTACAATTATCGTCTGTTGCATTACAAATTTCTGATGCTGCCGGATTAATTGCTGCATTTGCATCATTACAATCAGTATTGTTGCTTACATATCCTGCAGGTGTGCACAAGTTGGTTGCAATTAAGGAATCAATACTACTTCCATAACCATCAGCATCGGCATCGGCATAATAAATAACATTGGTTATCGGAGAGCAAGATGTCCCGGAAACTACTCCTCCAGGTGTAACAAAATTAGAGGTAGAGCCTGTTAATGCAAAACCGGATAACATCCCATTGTTTCCATTTCCGGAGGCATCAATAAGTGAAGTAATAGCAGTATTATTTTTAGCCGCATACCCTTGGTTAAAATTGTAAACTGATCGTAATCCGGGCTGTGCAGAAGTGATTTCACAATTAGTTAAAGTGGTTACTTCTGCCGCACACAGCGCACGATTCCAAATTCTAACTTCATCCATACTGCCGTTGAATGGAGAAAAGTTATTCATGTAACCTAAATAAAGATTATCAGTTACCGGATTTAAAGCTGCAGTTCCTGTTGTGTAATAAGAACC
>JANOBN010000648.1:0-2665 GCA_031411675.1 Bacteroidota bacterium
GTTAGGAAAAGCATTGGCAGATAAAGGTCACCGTATTTATTTTATCTCCTATAGTCAACCTGTACGTCTGGAGCATTTCCATGAGAATATATCCTATCATGAGGTAGCCGTTGCCAATTATCCTTTGTTCGACTATGTGCCTTATGAATCGGCATTAACAAGTAAATTGGTTGATGTAATTAAATATGAGCAACTTGATATTCTGCACGTGCATTATGCTATACCTCATGCATCTGTTGCTTATATGGCAAAACAAATTCTTGCCTCTAAGGGCATCTTCATCCCTGTTGTAACAACACTTCATGGAACAGACATTACTTTGGTTGGAAAAGATGCAAGCTATGAGCCTGTGGTTACCTTCGCAATAAATCATTCTGATGGTGTAACAACGGTAAGTGAAAGTTTACGTAAAGAAACGTACAGTAATTTCAATATTTTAAAGGAAATTGCAGTGATACCGAACTTCATCGATTTGAAACGATTTTCGAAGTTACCGAAGGATCATTTTAAGAAAGCAATTGCACCAAATGGTGAAAGACTAATTGTTCATACATCCAATTTTAGAAAAGTAAAGAGAGTACAGGATGTAGTTTATGTTTATGAAAAAGTCAGAGAGCAAATTCCTTCCAAGTTATTGTTAATCGGTGATGGTCCTGAACGTGCCCATATCGAAAAAATATGCAGAGAACTTAATATTTGTGATGATGTCAGATTTCTTGGTAAACAGGAAGCTGTGGAAGAAATTTTATCTGTTTGCGATTTGTTCGTTATGCCAAGTGAAACAGAAAGTTTTGGATTGGCAGCATTGGAAGCAATGGCTTGTCAGGTGCCCGTTATCTCATCCGACTCAGGTGGTATGCCGGAATTAAATATTAACGGCGTAACCGGCTTTATGAGCCATGTTGGTGATGTAGATGATATGGCAAAAAATGCAATTTCAATATTAAAAGATGATGCTGTTTTGGCTAAATTTAAGTCCAATGCTTTGGAACAGGCAAAACGATTTGACATTGAAGAGATAATGCCTCTTTACGAAAATTATTATAAACGAATCATGGAAGAAGCAAAAAATCTTACTGCTTAATCAGCTCCCTGCTTTTTTTGATTTATATCCTTCCTTAGCAAGAATTAAAACTACTTTATCTCTCTGATCTCCCTGAAGGATGATCTCCCTGTCTTTTGCACTCCCGCCAACGCTGCATTTACTCTTAAGCAATTTTCCAAGTGCTTCCAGATCATTTTGATTCCCTTCAAATCCTTTGATAATGGTAGCCATTTTACCACCGGAACGCTTCTCCAGCCACACCCTCAGGTCTTGCTTATTTGGGGGTAAAGATTGCATTTCTTCTTCTACGCTTTTATATATATAATCAGGATTGGTAGAATACACAATGCCTGCTGGTTTTTTCTTGTTCATTGACAACTAAAATTTAGCCGTAAGCTTTGCATTTATTAGTCTTGCTGATAGGTAATTGGGAACTGCATATTGTCTGCCCGTAACATCTGTAATCCAGGAATAAGATATCGTATTATTAACCTGTAACAGGTTGAACACTTCCAGACTAAACCAAAGAGATGTACACTTTTTTATGAGTGGAATTCTGCTTTTATTTTCCTTGTCTTCATCAATAATAATTTTAGAAAAGCCAATATCAACCCTTCGGTAAGTAGGCATACGCAAAACATCCTTATATCGGTCGGTGCCGGGAGGTCCGAAAGGTAAACCGGTACCAAAAATCAGCGTAAGGTGCATACGATAGGAGGGAAACTTAGGCAGATAATCCTGAAAGAAAAGGCTTAGTGTCACCCTTTGATCAGCAGGACGTGGAATATATCCTGCGGCCACTTTGGTAGAGTAGGAGGTGTCCTGTGGAGGAAGTATGCTGTTTATTTTTTCACCCGAATTATTATAATAAGAATATATATAATCATTCCTGATGTCTTCTTCTGTTTTCAGATAAGAAAGCGAAACCCATGATTCAATTCCATTTACAAATTCACCGTTAATGCGCATATCTGCACCATAGGCATACCCGTCAGCATTGTTTGTTGCCAGATATCGCAACCGTAAATTATCGGTTTTATATGGGATCAGATTATGCAATTTTTTGTAATAAGCCTCTGCTGTAAGTTTAAATTCTCTTCCCCATGCCAGAAACTGATAATCACCGCCAATTACAAAGTGTATAGATTGTTGTGATTCAATATTTTTATTTAATTCACCCTTCAGATTTCGAAGTTCCCGGTAAAACGGTGGCTGATAATAAAAACCCGTTGCTGCCCTAAATGCAAGATGCTTATTCCATGTTGGCTTCCATTGCAAGGAAATCCTCGGACTGATATCAAGTTCATTATTAAAATCCCAATATGTTGCCCTTACTCCGCCGGCAATAGTTACGTTTTCAAAATTACGGTTTAGTTGTAAAAATGCATTAAATCTGTTCGAACTAAGTTTGGCTTCCGATTTAATAACATCATTTAATACAATTTGCTGATCTACAAATAAAGTATCCCCGGGATTATCAGCCGGGTGAGATACAGAAAAGTCTGCAGAATCTCTGTAAACCCATTCATCTAATTGGTCATTAATTGTCTCATGTTGTGCTTTGATACCCCAGGCCAATACTGATTTATCCATTGAAGTTCGGCCCGGTGGCGGTGCACC
>JANOBN010000649.1:0-1711 GCA_031411675.1 Bacteroidota bacterium
TCAAGCCCATCTGAAAAATGTGCAAGATTGAAAGTCCTAATGAATGTAACGCAGTATGATTACATCATTTGCCCAACAGAAGAAGAAGCAAAGGCATTGGATAATTCACTTCCTAAACCTGCATACACACACAGACCGAAAGTAATTTCCGTTGCGGATGTGAACGATAGTTTACTTTCAAGCAAACCAATAAAAGGAATTCTAACAGGTTGGGCAAAGTCAAACAACATCAACAGAATTCTTTCTTCGTTTCTTTTTTCAGAACTCACGGTTTTGTTCTACCAGTTTGAAAACAAGTATTACAATTCATTGCAAAGAAGAAACAGACAATACAGTGAGAACATCAAGGCAACGATAAACAGCAAAGGCATTCGTTCAGAAGGTGAATCAGAAAAACCAAAAGGTTTTTCTGATTTGTATTTAGGTGATGATGTTGCTTCAACAACTTCTGAAAGTTCCTTTGACATTTTGGATTTTGAGTTCAAACTTGACATCGCACAGTATTCAAAGTACATGACGAAAGGAAATTTGATTGATAGCATAAAAGCAAAACGGATTGTGTTTGAAAGCGACTTTTTTATTTACACAACTGAATCCCATAAATTTTTAGTCATAAATGAATTGATTGAAAAACATAGTGCGAAAGCAAATCTTCACCGGAGAAAGGTTGAAGTGTTGCAAACAGGTGATGTGATTGCTTTGATAAACACAGACAGAGATATTTTAGTTGAGTTGGTTGAGAAGAACACCAATACAAAAGAATTAGCTTCTGTAAAGCAATGGACAGAACTTTGGAAAAATCTTTTGAAAGAATACTATGCTTCAATAGGAAATGACTTCAAAAAATTAGTTGAGGACTTGCGAAAGAATGATTGCAAGAAGCATGAAGTTACAATCAGAACATGGTTACAAGACGAAAGCAGAATTGGTCCCGATGATAACGCTGACTTAATCAGCATTGCATTACTGACAAACTCAAACCTTCTGAATGATAACATCAACACAGTAAGAGAAGCGATTAGAAAAATGACAGGTTGGAGAATGAAAGCATCTGACTTTATCACTGATAAAATCAAAACACAGATTCATGAGTTTGCGGACAGTTCAATAATCAACAAGAAAATTTTGGTTGAAGGATTAGGAAGTGTAATCGTTTTGAAAGTTATTGAGGTTTCAAATGTGTGGGAGAATATTGATGTAAAATATGTAAACAGATTACTGCAAAAAGAAATTATTTAATGGCAAAACTATTACCACCATACATAGACAAGAATTGCAAAAGCACTGGTGAAAAAATGCTGTTTGAAATTTTCAAGAACAGCCCTTTCACTAAAGATTGGATTGTGCTGCATTCACTTAACCTCTCTCAACATACGGTTCGTTTGTATGGTGAAATTGATTTTCTGATTTTGATTCCTGACGGTGGAATTTTTGTGATGGAAGTAAAAGGCGGTGATGTAAAATGTATTGATGGAGTTTGGCACTACACAAACAAATTCAATGTTACAAACACAAGCAATGTTGGTCCGTTCAACCAAGCAAGGGATGCAATGTTTTCATTGCGTTCTGCAATTGAAATAGAATTTGGAAGAGGACACAAGTTCACAAAAGTTTTATCTGGTTTTCTTTGTGCGTTTCCTCACATCAGTTTTGACAAGCACAGTGTTGAATATGAACCTTGGCAAATTCTTGATAAAGATTCAATACAAAA
>JANOBN010000650.1:0-2975 GCA_031411675.1 Bacteroidota bacterium
CATATGTTTCATATGTTCCCTGAACTATACCCTGAGAACCTATATATATCCATGAACCGGCTGTCATTTGTCCGTACATAGTTAATCCTTTATCTTCCAGCTTACGGAAATTCTCCCAGGTTGCCCAATGTGGAACTATCTGTGAGTTACTGATAATAACACGCGGTGCATCTTTGTGAGTAGGTAAAATTCCAACCGGCTTGCCGCTTTGAATTAATAATGTTTCATCATCATTCAGATCACGCAATGCTTTAACAATTAAATGAAATGATTCTACATTACGTGCAGCCTTTCCGGTGCCGCCATATACAATAAGATCCTCTGGACGTTCTGCAACATCAGGATCAAGATTATTGTGAAGCATTCGTAATGCAGCTTCCTGCACCCAGCCCTTGCATGTTAAAGTAGTTCCTGTTGGAGTTTTAGTTTTAGAGAGATCCAGTTTTTCTGCAACAACCATGATTTTGATTTATGATTTTTGATTTACGTCCCGATAGCTATCGGGATACGAATTACGATTTACGATTTAGAGTTCCCCTCACTCCCGGGATTTATTTTTTTATCTTCTTTATTGTTCTTCCAGGGACAATGCCGGCAGCCGCTCTGACAACAATATCCTCTCTTCAAATGATAAGCTTCGGTGAAGACGATAAAACCATCAGAAGTGAGGTAATAATCCTCTTTAGCAAACTTATCATAAAACGCCATTAATAGTATAATTTCTTTCCCGGTTTTACCCTTGAATATTAAGCTGCAAAATTACTTCTTTTAAAAAAGCTTTTATTCATTTCCTCGGTTAAAAACTGTTTTTTTGCATAAATGATAATTGTACCCGAAATTTCAAACGTAAACCTTGCTGCTGATAAGGTAAAGATCAGTGTTTTACGTCTGGATAAGATGCACCCGCTTACCGGTGGAAATAAGACTTATAAGCTCCGGCACAATATAAATGAAGCCAAAAATCAGGGTTTTGACACGATCGTTACGATGGGTGGTGCATTTTCGAATCATATTGCTGCAACAGCAAGTGCTTGTATGGAGCATGGCTTACATTCCATTGGCATTATCAGGGGCGAGCCGGAATCGGCATCAAACATTACACTAACCCGGGCAGTAGAAAATGGTATGGAGCTCCGTTTTGTAAATCGGGAACAATACCGGAACTATAGGGAAAGCAGTTTTATGAAAAAGGAATTCATGAATGGTTATTGCATTCCGGAAGGTGGCAGTAATGAGGAGGGGATTAAAGGGTGTGAAGAAATTTTACCGCCGGAAGCGTCAGCATTCGATATCGTTGCAGTTGCATGCGGAACAGGTGCCACACTAGCAGGCATAACACGTGCACTTGGCTCCAATCAACATTTGCTGGGAGTAAGTGTTTTAAAAGAAAGTAGTGGAATAAAAGAAGGCATTAGCCAGTGGCTGAATGAAAATGATAAGAAGAATTATATCCTGAATGAATCTTATCACTTTGGTGGCTATGCGAAGGTAAAGCCGGCGCTATTGTCGTTCGTGGAACGATTTAATGCTCAAAATGATTTCCTGATTGAACCCATCTATACAGGTAAACTTTTTTTTGCGTTGGAAGATCTTGCTAGTCAAGGCCATTTTAAACCGGGAACTAAAATTCTTGCTATACATACGGGAGGCTTGCAATATCTTACTCTCTGATTTGCTGTTTTTTTTATCCGACCGAATGATGGTATTGCAACTTTTGACGCCTGCTTTACACTAATAAAACAATTAACACGTTGATGTTAGTAGCGTTTTAATTAATTTGCAATTACCATTGATTGTCTGATTAAATTTGCGTAAACGTCTTGTCCTATGTGGTTTCGAATCCTCTATATATTGTTTCTAAGTTTCTGTGTATTTACTGCCAATGCACAAGGTATGCAGCGTCGTATGAGTCCGGAAGAATACATTTCGCTTTATAAGGAACTGGCTGTTGTAAATATGAAAGACAAAAAGGTGCCGGCAAGCATTACTTTAGCACAAGCGATGTTTGAATCTGACTATGGCAACAGTCCTTTGGCACTAAATGCAAATAATCACTTTGGAATTAAATGTCATACAACCTGGAACGGCCAAACCTATCATCAGGATGATGATGAGAGAGATGAGTGTTTCCGGAAATATGAAAACCCTTTGCTTTCTTTTGAAGATCACTCTGATTTTCTCATTAACAGGGATCGGTATGATAATCTTTTTACACTTGACATAACCGACTATAAAGGCTGGGCACGTGGATTAAAACAAGCCGGTTATGCTACCAATCCGGAATACGCCTCAAAACTGATAAACATTATTGAGCGGTATGAATTATACCTTTTAGATGAAGGAAAAGACCTTCCGCTTTGTAAGGCAGGTACAGGAATTAATAATACGGCAAAAAACGAACGGGTTAATCCGGAGCAAATTGCAAAAACTGAAGAAACAGCACCGGAAATAGCCGATGCAACGAATAGCGATCCGGTTCCTGTTATAAAGAAACATACCGCCTTTTATAAATCCCCTGATCTGGCACCTTCAGGATACATTAATGAAGTTCCATATATAATTGCTGAAAAGGGTGATACCTGGTTTAGTATTTCTAAAAAGAAAGACATGATGTTATGGCAGGTGCTGAAATACAACGATTCTGATAAAAATGATGTTTTGAAAGAAGGTATGATTGTTTTTCTTAAGCCTAAAAGATTATCAGCAGAAAAAGACGCCCATGTTGTTCGTGATAACGATTCATTGTGGAGCATTTCACAGGAATATGGTGTTAAGTTAAGTAAGCTCTATCGTGCAAATAATATGATGCCGGGGCAGTCAGTAAGTACAGGACAAAAAATAAATCTAAAATAAGCCCTGCTGATTTTATTAAAGCGTTAATTAATTACTAAGAATCAATTACACTTTTTTACCTGCGCACATCCAATCGGTCTGCCAGAAGATATTTTCCCTGCTTCAAAATAACAATTAGTGAT
>JANOBN010000651.1:0-2609 GCA_031411675.1 Bacteroidota bacterium
CGTGAACCAAATAACCGTGAACTAAAAAAATGAAAAAGAATAACCAATAAAACCGCAAAACCACGAACCCCGTCCAGTGCAGGCAGGTGTTGTTTTTTGTTATATATCAGTTTCTCATTCATATCGGGCGACTGCGTGAAAATAAATGAAATTCCGGAGCGGAAAAAATTTTCCTTCTAATTTATAAATTATAAGTTCTGATGCTATGATGCAAGCCCGGACTCGAGGATTAAATAACAAACTTTTGAAAATATTTATCTGATAAAGGCATAAAAAAAGGTCACCATGAACTTCATGATGACCTTTAAAATGATGCTATTTTTTTACCAGATATTCACTCTTAAGCTATCTGCTCTGTACATTTTATCGCCGGGTTTAATGTTGAATGCTTCATAAAATTCAGAAGAGTTCACTATTGGTCCGTTAATGCGAAGGAAGTTAGGAGAATGTACATCTGTCATGATGCGGTTTGCCAGCGACTCATCACGTTGATGACCCAGCCATGATAATGCATAACCTAAATAATAACGCTGAACAGGTGTAAGTCCGTTAATTTTTTTACCGGATTTATATTGCTCTGTTTTTTTGAATGCTTCCAGTCCTAAAACAACACCTCCTAAGTCGGCAATATTTTCACCTTGTGTGGCAGAACCATTAATATGCATGCTGTCGAGTACCACATAATCATTAAATTGATTAATGATTTTCTGTGCACGCTGTAAATATTCTTTGCCATCCTGTGCTGTCCACCAGTCGCGTAAATTTCCTTTCTCATCAAACTGTCTTCCCTGGTCATCAAAGCCATGTGTAATTTCATGACCGATAGTACTGGCTCCTGCATAACCATAAATAATTGCATCATCTGCAAGTGAATCCGGTAAACCGGGGATAATAAAAATAGCAGCGGGCAATACAATTTCATTATTACTTGGATTGTAATATGCATTATAAGTTTGCGGTGTCATATCCCATTCTGTGCGATCCACAGGCTTACCAAGTTTTTTCACTTCATAATTAAAATGCCAGTTGTTGGCACGGATGCAATTCATTACATAAGAACCTCTGTCAATAATAAGAGCAGAATAATCTCTCCATTTATCAGGAAACGCAACCTTTTTGGTAACACTGTTAAGTTTGCTTAGCGCCAGTCGCTTGGTACTATCACTCATCCAGCTCAATTGCTTAATGCGATCACGATAAGCATCAAAAATATTATTCGTTAAATCATCATACCGTTTTTTTACTGAAGGGGAAACATATTTTTCTACATACAACTGACCTAATGCATCACCAATAGCTGCTTCTTCCACATCCAGAACGCGTTTCCATCTTGGACGCTGTTCTTTAACTCCGGATAAAGTGGTGCCATAAAAACGGAAATGTTCTCCGCTGATATTGCTGTTTAAATAAGAGGCAAATTCATTAATAACATGCCAGCGCATATACATTTTCCAGTCATTAATACTGGTTGTTTTTAACGTACTATTTAATGCAGTAAAAAATTCCGGCTGACCCACAATTAAAGAATCAATATTATTGATATTCATGGTGGAAAGAACACTGCTCCAGTTAATGTTTGAAGTGCGCTTATTCATGTCAGCAACAGAAAGCTTATTGTAGTTTTTGTAAGGATCACGCAAATCTTCCAGCTTACGCGATACTTTAGCAAGAGCTGTTTC
Organism: Bacteroidota bacterium; assembly: GCA_031411675.1. GTDB lineage: Bacteria > Bacteroidota > Bacteroidia > AKYH767-A > OLB10 > JANOXC01. Next base: position 1,680 of record JANOBN010000651.1, read on the forward strand.
AATTTTCATTACTGATGCACTATTTGTAGCAGCTGTCTTATCATCATTGCCCATTAACTTAAACATATTGGTAAGATGATTTGGATATTCTGCTCTTATTTTTGCAGTGCGACCATCATTATTAAAGTAATAATCACGATCAGGTAATCCAAGCCCGCCTTGGTAAAGATGCAGTGTTATTTTTTCACTGTTTTTTTCATCCTGATATATATAAAATCCGAAAAGCGTTTCTACACCAATGGAATGTAAACGTGCAGATATTTCAATTAGACCATTCACATCAGTTATAGCATCAATAGAAGCCAGTTCAGTTGCAATGCCGTTTAATCCTTCTTTTTCAATGGCTGCTGTGTCCATTCCGGCTGCCCAGAAATCACCGATCTTTTGTGTATTGCTTCCTTTTGCTGCATCTTTTTGTTTCGCTGCGTCTTCACTTATTTCCTTCATGCGGTTAAAGGTTTCGTCCTGTACCAGCGACCAAACTCCCCACGAGCGTTCATTGCCCGGAATAGGGTTTTTCTTCAGCCAACCGCCACAGGCATACATAAAGAAGTCGTCACCGGGACTAACCGAACTGTCCATATTGGCAATGAGCGGGTCATTAAATGATTCGGCTTTTTCAGTTTTAGGGGAAGAGCAGGAGTAGAATAAAGCTAAAATAAGAGTGAAAATAATGGTTTGTATTCTCATAGAATTAAGATGTATTTATTTCGGTCAAATGTATAGAATACCTCATTGCACTACCACCGTTTTTCGACCAAGAAGGTAAATATTACGATAAATGATTCAGGGGGCAATTAAAGGCGGTAATTGTTGAATGGCATTGAACACAAAAAGCCCTGCAACTCAGTTACAGGGCTTTTTAATAACAATAATACTTTTTTAGTTATGCACTATAATAGCAGTATGAGTGCTTCCATTGTGTGTTAC
>JANOBN010000652.1:0-3859 GCA_031411675.1 Bacteroidota bacterium
TTGTTTGCACAGTTCACCGCAACCAGTCAAAAATGCAAACATGAATTAGTAGGTGAAGTAAACAGGTTAGGAGGCTCAGCAACAGAAGGAATTAAAAATTCAGGAAAGTTTTTCCGTGTGTGGATGGATGTAAAAGCAGCACTCACAGGTAAAGACCGCAAAGCAATTCTCAAATCATGCGAATATGGATAAGACATAGCTGTTGACAGCTACAACAAAGCACTAAGAAATAATTTGAAAGACATCACAGCAGAACACCAAATAATGTTAAAGGCACAACACGCTTTAATTTAGGCTGACCACGACAAAATAAAATATATGCTTGATGCTTTGGTAGAGGCGTAAAACTATTCAATTCACAATTTTAAATATTCCAATACTATGAAAGCACTCGTTTACTATGGCGCGTATGATGTAAGTGTTACAGAAATGCCTGATGCTAAAATTGAAAAACCAACAGATGTATTGGTTAAAATAACTACTACCAATATTTGCGGCTCCGACCTGCACATGTATGAAGGGCGCACCGACATGGAAAAAGGAAAAATCCTTGGTCATGAAAACATGGGCAAAGTAATTGAAGTAGGTAAAGCAGTAACACAAATTAAGGTAGGCGACATGGTTTGTATGCCATTTAATGTTGCTTGTGGTCATTGCAAAAATTGCGAATCAGGTTTAACAGGTTTTTGTCTTACGATGAATCCCGGTGTTGCAGGCGCTGCTTATGGTTTTGCAGGCATGGGACCCTATAGTGGCGGTCAGGCAGAATATTTAAGAGTGCCATTTGCCGATTTTAATTGCCTCAAATTACCCGAAGATGCAGAGGAGAGGGAAAATGATTATGTGATGTTGTCGGATATTTTTCCAACAGGTTATCATGCAACCGAATTAGCTTGTGTGCAACCTGGCGACTCAGTTGTTATTTATGGTGCTGGTCCTGTAGGATTAATGGCAGCAATGTCAGCCGGCATAAAGGGTGCATCACAAATTATGGTGGTTGATAATCATAAAGACAGATTAAAACTTGCTGAAAATCTGGGAGCAATTCCAATTGACTTTTCAAAAGCTCCGGCTGTTGAGCAAGTGCTTGAACTCACCAAAGGTCTTGGAGCAGATAAGGGTTGTGAATGTGTAGGTTACCAATGTTGCGATAAGCACGGCAAAGAACATTCAAACATTACAATGAATGAATTAGTAATGGCTGTTAAAGCAACAGGGAAAATTGGTGTAGTGGGAGTTTTTATTCCCAAGGACCCTAAATCAATGGAAGCATTAGAGAAAAAGGGTCATATGGATTTTGACTTTGGGAATTTTTGGATGAAAGGACAAAGCATATCAACAGGGCAAGCCAATGTAAAAGCATACAACCGTCAATTGGCTACACTCATTTCAGTAGGTAAAGCAAAACCTTCCCAAATAATTTCGCACGAACTTTCATTAGATGAAGCACCACAAGCATATAAACATTTTGACGACCGCGACAAAGGTTGGACAAAAGTTATTTTAAAACCCAAAATGAAAGCAGCTAAAAAATCTTCATCAAAAAAGGAAGGAAGAGAGTTAGTTGCTTAAATGGCATGAATGACAGCAAACAAAAACATATCATCATTCTGGAAACTCACAATAGCAATTTTCATTTGCGAAAGTGTAGGAATTATTAGTGGAGTGCTTTCAAGTGACGAAATCAAAACATGGTTTGCAACCCTCAATAAACCGACGTGGAATCCACCTGCTTATTTATTTGCTCCTGTATGGACAATACTTTATTTATTAATGGGAATTTCGCTTTGGCTGATATGGAAAAACAAAGCATCAGAAATAGACAAACGCAATCAATATCTGTTATTCGCAATACAATTATTCTTTAACTTTTGGTGGAGCGTCTTCTTTTTCAATTTCCACTCCACTGCATTTGCATTAGTTGACATCATTTTAATGTTAGTAATAATCCTGCTTACCATAATAAGTTTTTCACGCTACTCCAAATTAGCAGCATGGCTACTCGTTCCTTACATCGCTTGGGTTTCATTCGCATTAATTTTAAACTTTAGTATTTGGAATTTAAACAATGGGTAAAATGGGAAAAGGGACTTCACAAGCAACAAGTGGTTAAATAGCTAAAGAAAAAGGACAAGGAGCACCCGAATATTTTTCAGCACGGGCAATTGGTATAGCAATGATGTTTCTTTACTTTTGTGTCTGAACACGAATAGCTGTAAGTGTCACCAAATGCTCATTGCCTTCATATATAAGAACATCTGAGTTCATAATCGAGATGTTAATGTTCATCCCTAAGCCTCGGAACTTTTAGAACGCTAGGCTGTATTTCCCGAACATGAGCCGATTATCGGCGACCCTATGGTGACAATATAGCTTCAATTGGACAGACTGAAACGGGCATTGCCCAGGGTCGGACAAGCCGTATTTGCCACCCTTCGATAGATAAAAGGAGAGGCAGCCCAACTGCATAAGAGCCTAACGCAAAGTCCCTTCACAGTTTATTTTTACCCCCGCACCCGCTTCCATTGAACTTAATTGCTTTATTAATAACTATTGCATCTTTACATTACTAACTTTACAAAATTATTTCATATAATCTCAACATACTTCTTTGACATGAAAGCAGCTTCCACCAAAAAGAAATCGCCCGCAAAAGCAGATGTCAAAGAAAATACTTTTCCTGTAGTGGCCATCGGAGCATCAGCCGGTGGATTGGAAGCTATGATGGAGTTATTAAAATACCTGCCGTCCGAAACGGGCATGGCATTTATTTATGTGCAGCACCTGAGCCCCAACCACAAAAGCATGCTGACTGAAATTTTGTCGAAAAAGACAAAATTGAAGGTGCAGGAAATTGACGACATGGATAAAATACAACCTGATAATCTTTTTGTTATTCCATACAACAAAGGAATTGAAGTAACAGACGGGCACATAAAATTAATTCCTCGCTCCGAAACCAGCGCAGCTATTTCCATTGACATACTTTTCTCTTCACTTGCCGAAGCACAAAAAGAAAGAGTTATCGGCATTGTACTTTCGGGCAGTGCAAGCGATGGCACACTTGGCATAAAAACCATCAAGCAGCAAGGCGGATTAACTTTTGCGCAGGATGATACAGCAAAATTCCAAAGCATGCCTCAATCTGCCATTGCCACGGGCATGGTGGATTTTATTTTATCGCCAAAGGAAATTGCACTTGAATTAAGGCGGCTAAGCAAACATCCTCTTATTAAAAATATAGGAGCAAAAAAAGGTGAAGAAGATTTGATTGACAACAGCAATCCCGATTTAAATACAATTCTAAACCAATTGCACAAAGCCACAGGTGTTGATTTCAGCGCATATAAAATGAACACCATCAAGAGGCGTATTATCCGCAGAATGTTGCTGTATAAAATTAAAACACTAAGGGAATATGCAAAACTTCTTACGCAAAAAAATGAAGAGATAGATATTCTCTATCAGGATTTATTGATTAGTGTAACCAGCTTTTTCCGCGACACCGACGCGCATAAATATTTAAAGGAAAATATTTTTCCGAAGTTGCTCAAAAGAAAAAAACCTGGAGAATCGTTGCGTATTTGGGTGCCTGCATGTGCCACTGGCGAAGAACCGTATTCCATTGCCATGATGTTGCTGGAAATTCAGGGAAGCCAAACAACCAGTATACCCGTTCAGATTTTTGCTACCGACCTTAGCCAACAGGCAATCGGCAAAGCACGCATTGGCGTTTACACCAAGCATGACCTGGAAACCGTTTCTCCAAAAAGGATACAACGTTTCTTTACCAAAGCAGATGATGGTTTTCGTGTAAACAAAGCCGTTCGCGATATGGTTGTGTTTGCCCCGCATAATA
>JANOBN010000653.1:0-4735 GCA_031411675.1 Bacteroidota bacterium
GCCGGAATTAAAGGAATGGGTATGGTAAAAGCAGTTACACTTGTTGCTGCCCTTGAAATTGGCCGCCGCCGCAGAGAAGCCGAAGCAACTAAAAAGGGGAAAATCAGTTCAAGCCAAGATGTTGTGAATCTGCTTCAGCCGCATCTCTCTGATCTTATTCATGAAGAATTCTGGCTACTCCTTTTAAACCGGGCAAATCATATTATCCATAAATCGGCAATCAGCAAGGGTGGCATCAGTGGTACTGTAGTCGATCCGCGTTTGATTTTTAAAGCCGCAATTGAACATGGAGCATCTGGGATTATATTGAGTCACAATCATCCCAGCGGTAATACAAAACCCAGCGAAGCGGATATTCAACTCACCAAAAAGATCAGAGAAGCCGGAAAAAATCTTGATATAGAAGTGTTGGATCATATCATAATTGCCGGTGAGACCTTTTTCAGTTTTGCTGATGAAGGTCTTATGTAAACAGCACGTGAATTATTCTTTACCCCTTGCAATGAAAAATTAATTTTCTTTGACCCCTGATAGCGATTTAATTTTGGAGATCGCCTGATGACACATGTTACTGGTATATACCGACAAAACAACACCCCGCCTTTCTTATATTTTAAAACTGCTATTGGGTGACCTTGCCGGCTTAAACTTCAGGGTGACACAGTCAGAGGATGAATTTGCAGCTTTTGCCGGACCAAAACTTAGTTATTGTGATAAGCCATTTGGAAAAGAACCGTTCATTTTCGCTTCCCGTTTACTATTTGAAAAAGGAATAGAGGATCAGCAGATTAATGTTTTTGAATGGCAGGAAGTACCTGTTTTCTTTGGTACACATCCTAAATATGAGATTCCCTTCGATCCTTTTGCCGCAGCCTTTTACTTGGTGAGCAGATATGAGGAATATCTGCCTCACATAAAGGATCAGCACCTTCGTTTTAGCCCTCATCAAAGTCTGGCTTACCAACGCGGTTTTCTTGACAAGCCATTAGTTAACATCTGGGCATTAAAGCTCCGTGATTTACTATTAAAACATTTTCCGGACCTTACTTATAAAAGCCATCAGTATAAATTTATCTCCACCATTGATGTTGACAGTGCCTTTGCTTATAAAGAGAAAGGAATGACCAGGCAGTTTGGTGCACTTGTCCTTAACTTGTTTGAATTAAATTTTCGTAGAATAGCAGAGAGATTTAAAGTTTTAGCAGGATTTGAAAAAGATCCTTATGATACTTATGAGTATTTGCTCAACCTGAAAAAGAAACACCATCTGCGTCAGATTTATTTTTTTCTGGTAGGTAATTATGGCGAATACGATAAAAATGTATCTATTGAAAGCAGCATGCGTTTTCAATCGCTGATAAAATCTATCGCTGATTATGCTGATGTTGCAGTGCATCCTTCTTATGCTTCTAACACAAATCCTGAACAATTACGAAAAGAAATCAGACGTTTAAGCAAAGTGTTAAAACGGGAAGTTATAAAAAGCAGACAACATTATCTGAAAGTTATTTTTCCTGCTACCTATCGCAATCTGATAGAATATGATATTAAAGAAGATTACAGCATGGGATATGCTTCTGAAATTGGTTTCAGGGCAAGTATTTGTTCCCCCTTTCCATTTTACGATCTTGATATGGATACGGAAACGCGTTTGATGTTGTATCCTTTTATGTTAATGGACAATACACTAAAAGATTATCTTAAATTATCACCCGAAGAATCCATAAAACGCTCCTTGAAGCTGATAGATGAAGTTAAAAAAGTGAACGGCACATTTATCACACTTTGGCACAATCACTCGGTAAATGATAAGGCTGAATGGCAAGGCTGGCGAATAGTGTACGAGTCAATTATTGAAGCAGCTGTTTAGCATGAATTCCTTCCGGATTATTCCTTCTTCAAAAATTGACAAAGCAAAATACGATTCCTGTATCGCAGCTGATACTGCCTCCACTCCTTTTCTGGCGTCATGGTATCTTGATTCCACAGCGGAGATCTGGCTTCTGATTGCTGATGAAAACTACAATACAGTTTGCCCGTTTTCAGTAAAGAAAAAATTTGGAATTCAATATATATATCAGCCCTACTTTAACCGTGCAACAGGTATTTTTGGCAAGGATAAACATGCTTTATGTGCTGCCATTCAGCAAGGGTTGCTAAACGAATATCGTTTCTGGGATTTTTACAGTGAATTTAATTTTCCGGATACAGGAATTGTGCAATCAAAGCGGGTTTATCAGTCCCTTTTACTGGATAAAACGTATGATTTAATTTACACTGGCTATTCTTCAAAATTGCGAAGGAATTTACGACTTGCAATGAATGATAACGTAGATATCAGAGAAGGTAATGATGTAAGTGATTTTGTAACAGCGTTCAGAAAACAGACCGGTGACCGAATTACGGTATTCAGAGATCAGGAATATGTAGCTTTAAAAAATCTGATAAAAAATTGTATGAGTCAAAAGGGCACATTTTATCTGGAAGCCTGGCATAACAATGCAAAAACTGCAGGTGCCATATTTACTTCAGTAAACAACAAAATATTATATATTGAAGGCTACAGTACCATAGAAGGAAGAAGATTAAGGTCTATGCATCTTTTATTTGATTTTGTAATACGCAAACATGCAGGTACAGGGCAAATTCTGGATTTTGGAGGATCTAATATTTACTCCATTGCCCGGTTTTTTCATTCATTCGGGGCGCAAGATCAGACTTACTATCACATTTACAGAAACAATTTACCTCGTTTGCTCAGGTGGATGAAGAAGAATCATTGAAAACTTCTTCTTAAAACAACATTACTTCTTCCCGGTTTACCGTGTCGGTGAAATTAAATCAAGCCTGCCATCCAGTCTCTTGAAGCAGAACGTTGCCGGAATGAAAATACGTTTCAATTATTACGTATTTTTGTAGATACCCAAACATTCCGGAATATGCTTCATATTTTAAACGACCATCCATCAATAATCCATCATTTTATTGCTGAAATCAGAGATCAGGAAATTCAAAAAGACAGAATGCGCTTTCGTCGCAATCTTGAACGTATCGGTGAACTGGCTGCCTATGAAATCAGCAAAAAACTGGAATATGAAGTTAATGAAGTGGTTACCCCTTTGGGTATGGCACTAATACCATTGTTAAAGGAACAACCCATTGTTGCGACTATCTTACGTGCCGGTCTACCTTTGCATCAGGGCGTTTTAAACTACTTCGACAGAGCCGATAATGCTTTTGTAACTGCCTACAGAAGGCATCATAAGGACGGCACTTTTGATATCAGACTTGATTATCTGAGCAGCCCTTCATTGAATAACAGGATATTAATTCTTACAGACCCAATGATTGCCACAGGTGCTTCCATGGTAATGACTTTCAAAGCAATGCAACAACATGGGAAGCCTAAGCATACCCATATTGTTTGTGCAATTGCCAGTGTAGAGGGTATCGAATATGTGAAAAGCCATCTTCCAACAGATGTCACCATTTGGGCAGGTGCCGTTGATGAAGAGCTTACGGCTCAATCTTATATCGTGCCCGGCTTAGGTGATGCCGGTGACCTTGCCTTTGGTGAGAAGCATTAAGTCAGAAAAAATTCTTTTAACTTTTAACAGTAATTAACCGGGTGTAGTACCTTTCTGAATGAGCGAGTTTTCAAAAATTATATTAATAATTCTGCTTAGCAGCGTAAAATTCGTTGCCGGGCCACCATTTGCATATTATGATAGCCGATATAATTTTTCATTTATTGAAACCGTAAGTTACTGTGTAATCGGAGGCATGTTAGGTGTTTTTATTTTTACTTTTTTCAGCCGTCAGCTTTTTAAATTCTGGCATTACCTAAAATTGAAAATACAGTCTGCATTCAAAAAAAAGGAAGTTTTCTCAGAACCGGTCGCCGATGTGGAAGCCAATCTTGAAATTCATTACGAGTATGTTTCAGCTTCTGCTCCCAAAAAAGTCTTCACAAAACGGAACAGGAAACTAGTTAGGATCTGGCGTAAATATGGGTTGTTTGGTATTGCATTGCTTACGCCTGTGTTTTTAAGCATACCTATCGGAACTGTGATTGCAAATAGCCTTGTGGATAATCGCAAAAAAATTATCATCTATATGTTTTTCTCAGTGTTATTCTGGTCGCTTACCATGACTACCTTATTTGAAGTGTTTCATGCGGCTTCTGTAAAGGATCTGGAACAACAAATTATTAATACAACAATACCCTGATAATTATTTGGTCCGATAATAATGTTATTAATTTTAACAAGAATTCTTCCGGTTCAATTCATCAACAATCAATGAAAAAAAAATATAAGCATATCTTTTTTGATCTCGATCATACTTTATGGGATACTGACAGAAACTCGGAAGAAAGCCTTAAAGAATTATATCAGGAGTTAAAACTCACCCAACATGGTATCCCACCCTTTCAGGAATTCCTCTCTTGCTATCGTTCACATAATGAAAAACTGTGGGGTCTTTATTCAGAAAACAAAATCGGGCGAGACGCTGTACGTGTTAACCGCTTCAGATTTACTTTGGAAGACTTCAGTGTAAGAAATCTGGAACTGGCAAATCTTCTGTCAGATGAATTTGTAAAACGTACTCCCTACAAAAAGCATTTAATGAAGGATACGCTTCACGTACTGGAAAAAATTTCAGCAAACTATGATTTATCAATAATTACAAATGGATTTAAAGAGTCGCAGGCTGTAAAATTGGAAAATTCCGG
>JANOBN010000654.1:0-3067 GCA_031411675.1 Bacteroidota bacterium
AGCTATCAGGAAAACACTCGTTAATTAAAGCAGTAAGTGATGAAGGAATACTATATATATTCACAACATCAGTATACTTAAGGTGATCAGCACAAAGTGTTTCATTGGCGGCAACGGCGCCGGTAGTCGCCAGCAGTTGAGCGGCGTCCTCAGTTTTATAAAGAGTAGAAGGGACTAAAACAAACTTCTGACTAATCACAGAAACCCCGGTTTTATAAAAACCTTTAACGGATAAGATTTCATCCTGATGAAGTAAAACGGTTAATTCTTCCGCTGCATTATCATCGGGAAGACGGTATTCACAAAGGGCGATGTATTTGTTTCTGATCCGGTCAAACAGACAAAAGGCAACGAAGGGCAAAGCAATTTGTACATAAAGATTGCAATTTTCAGGCGGCGTAGATTGTAACGACTCATCAATGATGGCTAATCGTTTCATAGCCTGGTAAACTGTTGTCATTTGGCAAATTTAGCAAAAAGGCAATGCACTACATTTGAGCGGTGGAAGCAAAGGAAGACTTGTTTAAAAAGGATTTACTGAAAGCGCTTGATATGGCACCAACGGATGACCAGATGAAAGCGATTGAATTGCTCTCCGCTTTTCTGTATCATGGTGATGATCAGGGTATTTTTATCCTTCGGGGCTATGCCGGAACCGGAAAAACTACTTTGCTTGCCGCACTAACCAGGGTATTACACAAGTTCGTACTGCTGGCACCTACCGGAAGAGCCGCGAAGGTTTTGTCAGGATATTCCGGCTTCCAGGCGTCTACCATTCACCGCCATATATATAAAGTAGTGCCTGATGCTGATGGCAGACTACGGCTGAATAAGGTGGAAAATAAAAAAACAGGGGCAGTTTATATTGTTGACGAGGGTAGTATGATTGGTAATAAAAGTGATGACTCATTAGGCGGTGACGGCCTTTTAGAGGACTTGCTCGATTTTGTGTCGCAGGGAAAAAAATGCAGAATGCTGCTGGTGGGCGATGTGGCACAGTTGCCGCCTGTTCATGCTGATTTCAGTCCTGCACTGGATATTGACCAGGTGAAGAAACTTTCTCACCACGATGTAATTCTTACCGAATTAAAGCAAGTGGTGCGGCAGAAGGAAGCCGGAGGGATATTGCTGAATGCAACTTCACTGCGTATCTTAATAGGACGTAAAGCAACTGTACCTGTTCTTAAAACTGCCGGATTTAATGACATTTTTCAGTTGCCCGGCATGGACTTAAAGGAAGCTCTGGAATCTGCTTATCAGATGTATGGGCAGGATGAGGTGCTGATCATTACACGTTCTAACAAGTCAGCAAATCAATATAATCAGCTTATCCGTCGTCAATTATTATTTATGGAAGAAGAGCTTGGTAGCGGCGACCGATTGATGGTAGTGAAGAATAGTTATTTCTGGCTGGAAAAAGAATCACAAGCAGGTTTTATTGCAAATGGGGATACCTTACAGGTGCAACGAATATTTTCCATTGAAGAAAAGTATGGATTCCGTTTTGCAAAAGCACAGGTAAAGATGGTTGATTATCCGGATGAAGCATCGTTAGAAGTTATTTTACTTTTAGATACTTTGTATAGTATAAATCCGGCCCTTACCAGAGAAGAAAATAAAAAATTGTATGAAGAGGTGAACCTCCATTATGCAGGCGAAACCCAACGCGAACGCAGAAGACTGGTGCGGGAGGATCCCTATTTGAATGCATTGCAGATTAAATTTTCGTATGCCGTAACCTGTCATAAAGCGCAGGGCGGACAATGGAAGGCTGTATTTGTGGATCAGGGTTTTATTAATGAAGAAATGCAATCAGTTTCTCACCTGAGATGGCTATATACTGCCTTTACAAGGGCAACTGAAAAATTGTACTTGCTTAATTTTGATGAATCATTATTTAAAAACTAGTAGTCTATTTACCATTCGGTTTTTAGTTTGTTTTATTGTTTAGAGGGTAATTTATATGAGAAAGTGCGATTCAAACCTTGATTTTACACGTTCAGATATGAATTTTTACGATTCAACTTGCTTCCCGTTTAAGTACAATTTTTAATGAGTTCCATCTCCGGTTCTTATAAATGAATTCCTATCTTTGTGATGAATAACAATCATACTAAAACAAATAAATTAAGCTTATGAAAAAACACTACTTATTATTTTCAGTAATTTTATTATTATCTGTCTCTGCATATAGTGCAACATTCACAGTAGTAACAGCGGGATTTACCTACTCACCTGCAGTAACCAATGCAGCAGTTGGCGATACTATTTTCTTTTCGGCATCTAATAATCATCCGATTGTACAAACTGACTTTAGCAGCTGGACTAATAACATGGCTGTACCTTTATCCGGTGGCTGGGGCGTTCAAAACGCAAGCTTTATTTATGTTATTACCTCAGCAGATAATATTTATTTTGTTTGTCAGAATCATGTTTCTTCACAGGGAATGAAAGGTCAGATTGTAGTTTCTGCAAGCAATATAAATGAGACAGTAAGTAGTAACACTGTTAAATTATTATCAAGCACCTTAGGTGATAAATTTATTACTGTCCTTAACAACACAGGGCTTCGTGGTGAATTGCAAATGTTCGAATTATCAGGCAAACTGGCTTCTGTATATAGCATAACTACAGAGACTAATCAGCAAATTAATATTGATTTGAATAAAGGCATTTTCCTTTACCGCTTTAATATGGAAGGAAATAAGCCAACTGCAACGGAAAGATTATATGTAGGGGTCGACTTACGTTAATAAGCATTTAATATATAGTAGGAGAGGGGACACTTATAATGTTCCCTTTTTTATTTCTCATCCGGTACATTCAGCTATATTTGCGCGATCGGGATCTTAGCTCAGTTGGTTCAGAGCACTGCCTCGACAAGGCAGGGGTCGTGGGTTCGAGTCCCACAGATCCCACTTAGGGAATAGGAAATTCTAAATTCTAAATTATTGTTTCTGCTTACTAAGAAACGCGAATGGATTTTGCAGTTTATTAAACGGAATTATTCAATTTTTTGTAATTCAAAAACAGTGTGTAATTCTATTTTTTCAAATCCTTGCTGTTT
>JANOBN010000655.1:0-1673 GCA_031411675.1 Bacteroidota bacterium
CTTCTAAGATCATTTCACTTGGCACTACCTGATAATTCTAATTACTGTAAAGCCGATTTAAGGAATCCAATAATGGTTTGAACTGGAAATTAAAATTCTCCTCTTTTCCATAAGATACATTTACATTCCAGTTATCAGCCGAGTACTTCCATATAAAAGTGGTATCTGAAAGTTGCTCGCTTCCTTTATAATCCTCGTTATTGTCACTGGAATAAACCATAAAGGGGAATGTATAATCATAACCGGTAACTTTCAATAAACTTTCACGATTTGCACTATAGCTGAATCCGATACCACCATCCAGGCGTTCTTCTTTATCGTTATCATTGAAATAACTAAAACCAGTTAGCTTTTGCAATTCATACGATTCATTTACATACTTATCGGCCGTTAATTTAACTTTCATCAGTGAATCTAAGTTCACCGTAAAAAATTGTTGCAAGCTCGAAACGCCATGAACTTCCACCATATAATTCATAATAGAAAGCATCTCATTTTCCTCTTCGTTTGCTTTTCCATTTTCCTTTTTAATCAATTTCCCATTCTTTAGATAACCATTTTTTGTAAGTAACAACGTTAGTCGATTAACCTGACTATGCTTACTAACCTGAAATGAATTCAACGGACCAAATCCGGAGATAAGCGCAGTAAAAAACAAAGTCATAGGAATAAATTTGATGTTTTTTAAGCGACTGAATAAAAAATAAAAAGCATTTAATAAGAGCCAGCAAGCAAGAATAATAACAAAATACCGGTTCTCGGTAATTCCATAATCTTTCACTCTTCTGCCAATACTGAAAGCAAGTAATATAATTAAAGGCAATAAGGCGATGAAAAATCCTTTTGTATACGTATGAATCCATTTATATTTATCATCATCTCTTAATGGCCATACTAACAGCAAAGCAAGAATTCCAGAGGTAGAAAAACCAATTACCAGATAGGAAACCCAGCCACGCGGCCAGTTTCCTGTCACAAGAATTTTTGCGGTATAAACATATAATATCAACAGATAAATGGTTACCAATGGAAGTAATACATAAGATGTAAAGATTCTTAAACCTTTGGGGTAATCATTGAGCAATTGGAGTTCTGCAATCTTCGTTGGCATCCCTGCAAGAAAAAACCAGGTATTAAATACACCGGCTAAAATGATAAATAACCTTATGTAAATTTTATCTCCAATATGAACTACAAATAAATTATCGATCGCTAATAATGCTAATGACAATCCTACAAACAATACGGAAGAATATAAAGCTGCTGTGAGAATTCGAATAAAAATTGTTTTATTATACTGCCAGAAGCCGTTAATTTCTGTATTCACCATATAAGGAGCAAAGGATACTGCCAGGTGAGCAGAGATCGTTAAGATCACGAATTGGGCAAAAGCTTTTACTGTGAATTTTTCCGGTAAATAATAAAAATAAAAAATCATCAAGAGTAATAATGCTATATTAAAAAGTAACACTGTGGTTTTCCGCATAGAATATCTGGCAGTAAAAACTGCTAGTGCCGTAAAAGAAACCATGCCTAAGGCAATAGTTAAAATCATCTGCACCAGGTGCTGTGCCTTAACTTCTTCAGTACTTAAGTTAGTAGCAAACAAAACGCAGAAAGTTCCAGCGATAGCACACAGCATTGCCATTGGGAATCTTTTGAAGGTAATGGAA
>JANOBN010000656.1:0-1599 GCA_031411675.1 Bacteroidota bacterium
GGTAGTTTAACGCATTTGCACGAGTCAGGGTTTGTCAGACTTATTAGGTTTTTATTGTAGTTGATTGTATTACAACCGGCCAATATTATCTCAAATTGAAGCGTTGAGATCCCTTTATCATTCTCTAAAACTCAAGTCGAATGGAAAATAACCGAAAGTATAAGCCCAAGCTTACCGCATCAAGATTAAAAAGTTTCCATTATGCAATTGGCGGTATCCGATCAGTAATTATATCGGAACCCAATTTCAAAATTCATATAATAGCCGCCCTTATCATCTTAACAGCATGTTGGGTATTAAATTTGAGTGCATTAGAATGGTGTTTGTCCATCCTGATAATAAGCATGGTGCTTGTAGCAGAAATAATTAATACAACAATTGAAAACCTATGCGATTTAATACAACCGGAATATAATGAAAGAATAAAAGTGATAAAAGATATCAGTGCAGCAGGTGTACTAATCGTATCAGTGGCAGCATCAATAATAGGTGTAATACTTTTTTTACCAAAGCTAATAACTTGTTTTTAACCGGATCTTAAATACTGCTTTGTCCAAGCAAAACAACAGGGTTCTCGAGAAATGCTTTCAGAGTGTTCAGGAATTTTGCACCTACTACCCCATCCACCGCACGATGATCACAACTTAGTGTTACTTTCATCACATTACCCGGCTGAACAATACCGTTTTTAACGACAGGCACCTGTTTAATCGAGCCAATAGCCAGAATACATGCATCAGGAGGATTAATAATTGCAGTAAACTCTTCAATATTAAACATACCCAGATTGGAAATAGTAAAAGTGTTTCCTTCCCAGTCCTGTGGTTGCAATTTTTTATCCTTTGCCTTCTTTGCAAATTCTTTTACCTCCGTGGCAATTTGTGATAATGTTTTTGTGTCAGCATATTTAACCACAGGAACCAGTAAGCCATCGTCAATAGCAACGGCAATACCGATATTTATATGATGATTGTAACGAATACTATCGCCAAGCCAGGAGGAATTCACTGCCGGGTGTTGCTTTAATGATGCAGCTACAGCCTTTACCACAAAATCATTAAATGAAATTTTAACTTCAGTAATGGTATTCACACTTTCACGGGCACGGATGCAATCATCCATGTCGATATCCATAGTAAGATAAAAATGCGGTGCAGTAAGCATACTTTCGCTTAAACGACGTGCAATAGTTTTACGCATCTGTGATACAGCTACTTCATCAAATGACTCTGCCGTAAGACCAGCAAGTGGAGCTGAACCCGCCACAAATGAGGACGGTTTAAACCATTCTATATCCCTTTTTATTACCCGGCCGAAATCGCCACTTCCTTTTAATTTAGAAAGATCAATTCCTTTTTCATTGGCCAGTTTACGCGCAAGTGGAGATGCTTTAATGCCGTTGTCGCTGCTGCTTACTGCAACCGGTTCCGCAACTGTTACAGGTTTGCTTGCCGGTTGAGGTGCTAAAGGTTTGCTTGCCGGTACAGGTGCAGGAGCTTTTACTTCAGGTGCTTTTCCTGCAACAGGCGCTGATTCCGCTACCTTCTTGCTTTCAGCCTCTAGTAATGGTTTATAATCTTCACCTTCTTTTCCCAATAT
>JANOBN010000657.1:0-2279 GCA_031411675.1 Bacteroidota bacterium
TTGTAAAATATTTGAAGAGCGCAGGGTAGAAAAATTTTACTTAGGAATTGTCATTGGTGAGCCAGCAGAAAAAACAGGGTTAATAGATGCACCCATAACGGATCACCTTACTCGTAAAGGAGTTATGACAGTGCATCGCAGTGGAAAAGAATCGCAAACTGGCTATGAAGTTTTGGATGCTAATCCTCACTATTCGTTGGTATCATTTCAATTATTTACTGGGCGTACGCATCAAATACGGGTGCATGCTAAGGAAATTGGTCATCCGCTCGCTTGCGATCCACTGTATGGAGATGGTAAGCCTGTAATGTTATCATCTGTAAAAAGAAACTATAAATTGGGTAAGCATGATTTAGAGGAGCGCCCCATGATAAATAGGCTTGCGTTGCATTCGTATAAATTAAATTTTGACGACATAAATGGTACAAAAATGGAATTATGTGCCGATGCGCCAAAAGAGTTTAGGGCTCTCATGCAACAATTAAAAAGAAAATAATTACATAAGAAAAGCCCCTATTTTTCATAAGGGCTTTTAGATTAACATTAGATCCCCCTAATTATCAATCAATATCTGGTTGAGGCGTATAACGCAAGTATGGTTTTACAATTTTCAATCCCTTTGGAAATTTAGTTTGTGCATCTTCTGTACTCACTGCAGGTACTACAATCACATCCTCTCCATTTTTCCAGTCGGCAGGAGTAGCTACACTGTATTTTGCGGTGAGCTGCAAAGAGTCTATAACACGAAGTACTTCCACAAAATTTCTTCCTGTACTTGCAGGATAAGTAAGCGAAAGTTTCAATTTTTTATCGGGACCAATTATAAATAAAGAACGAACAGTAAAAGTTTCGGATGCGTTGGGGTGAATCATCTCATACAATCCTGCCACTGTTTTATCTTCATCGGCAATGATAGGGAAATCTACTGAACATTGTTGTGTTTCGTTAATGTCATTTCTCCATGAAAAGTGCTTCTCTATGCCATCAACACTTACTGCAAGAACCTTTACATTCCTCTTTTCAAATTCATGTTTTAACAAAGCTGTTCTACCTAGCTCAGTAGTGCATACAGGTGTATAATCTGCAGGGTGAGAAAATAAAACGCCCCAGCCATCTCCAATATATTCATAGAAGTTTATTTCTCCTTCAGTTGATTGTGCTGTAAAATTGGGAACGATATCTCCTAAGTGTAAGCTCATATGTAAATATTTTGTACAAATATACTACTCTATCATTTAAATAGACTTTTACTTTATAAAAAAATAAGCAACCTGGTATGGGTTTTTATTGAAAAAAATGTGGCTGAATTAAATGACTTTTTTATTGAGTCTATTGCATTCCTCGTACAGGGCGGGTAAATATTCGTTATATGCTAACTCAAAAGCTTGGATGCGGGCAGGAACTATGCTTAAGTCGCCAGCGTGTATAATTGCAACAATATTTTTGGCTTCTTTTGTCAATATGGGCAAGCCTACGTTGTAAAAACTAGGTGCTATTTTATGTAATAAATCAGCTACAGTGGAATATTTACCTAAAGCAATGTTTTCATTTATTAACCTTAAATCGGATGGCATTTCTTCTAAAAATAGTTGAAATATTTCACCAATCTCATTTACCATCTCTTTGTAAAATGATTTTAAGAATGCCCTGTCTAGTTCTTTTTCCATTATATTGATGAATGAAATGCTTTGTTTGTAGAAAAGCCATTCTTGCTAAAAACGAATTATGCTCTTAAATATTGTGTGTTTATTGATTAATACTATTCCTTGTTTTCCAAACAGTGGTAAAAGTAAATGGTTTTCTTGTTTGTTTTGTTATTTGTGCATATCTTCTAGTAAGAAAAGCAATTATAAATTGAGGGGTAAAAATTTAAAGTACAAATGCAGTAATAAAAGAAGTAAAAGACTTGCTTATATTCTACGAACGTTTAGTTACGTAGCCAATACACTAGAACACGAAAAGATGCTATATGTAAATATTAGCTACAGCAAGTATGTATGATGCTTACTTGGTAAAAATAAAAGAGGGAGTGGCAAGATATGTTTGTATGGGCTTGCAGCAAGTAAAAGGGCAGAAGGAGACATTGTATTCAGAATACCTTATCTTTTTCGCGGATTTTGAGGAAGCAAATCAGCATAAAATTATTATAACATTTCCCAAGGAGTACAAAAAAATATAAAATACTTTTCAAAAAAGTATAAATTCATTTGGGTATTAAGTTTTGGATATGTATTTTTGCAACCCTCAAGTAAAGGAGAGATGCCTGAGTGGCCGAAAGG
>JANOBN010000658.1:0-10776 GCA_031411675.1 Bacteroidota bacterium
AAGAAACCTTTTTTATTTTCCATATATATTATTTGCCCATTAAAAAGTAGTGGTTGCCAAAACTTACTGATCAATTGCCAATCAAAATTATTGAACTCAGGTTATTCCTTCTCTTATTAAAATGAAGTAATTGACAATCACAACAGAACGAACGAAGAAAATATTTATTATTGCACTTGCCAACACAGGCAATCAGAATAGTTTTCAACAGTATCGGAATAAAATTAAACACACAAAACATCGATAGATGAAAAAGCAATTACTTGTTATTGTATTCAGCCTTCTTACAGTGCTGAAACTGAATGCACAGCAAACGACCTATGGTTTACCGAAAGGAAATACATATGATCGCTGGTCAGTAGGGGTAAGTGTAGGAGTAAGTCATCTTCTGGCCGATTTGCTGGGAGGAGACAGCACTAAAAACCGCATTCTGGAGCAAGGTGAATTCCAGCCCGGCTTTGGTGCTCAGGTGCATTATCAGGTTAGTCATAGTATCGGACTGCGTGCAAGAGGGATGATATCTAAGTTTACAGGTCGTGATGTGGATTATGTGGATACGATCACCGGAGAACCTGTATTTTTTTATACAAATGGCAGCAGAGGAAAGATCACAGCCCAAAAATTTGAAACTCCTATGGCAGAGGGTGCACTGGAGATGACGTATAACTTTGGAAATATCAGTTTTCTCAACAGAAATAAAAAATTCCATTTTGTTACCTCACTTGGTTTGGGATTCTTTAATTATGATACTAAGGTGACTACTGACAGTGCACGATCGGTTCTCTTAAGAAAAACCGGATCGCAAACACAGATTATGATACCAATGAGTTTAGGCTTTAAGTATAAAATAAGTAAAGTGGATATAGGGATGTCATTTGATTATCGTAAAACTTTTACGGATGATGTGGATGCTACTGTAAAAGTACTTTCCGAATTCGATGATTATTTTATGATTAATGTGGGCGTAAATTATACGTTCGGTAAAAAGAAAGCAATGGAATGGGTAAACCCAATGGAAATTGTTTACAATGATCTGGCTGATATGAAAGAGAAAGTGGATATCATGTCAGGTGATAAGGATAAAGATGGGGTAAGTGATTTGTTTGATAAGGATAACAGTACTGTTGAAGGAGCAAAAGTTTATGGTGATGGTACAGCAGTTGATACAGATGGTGATGGCATTCCTGATGTTAAAGATGGCGACCCTTTCACTATTAAAGGCGCAAAGGTGGATGCCAACGGAATGGAGATAGATACCGATGCTGACGGCGTTGCTGATAGCAGAGACCTTGAGCCAAATACAAAGCCGGGTTCATTGGTAAACTTTCAGGGAATTGAAATTCCATTAGGTAAAGATGGGGCAGATGGCTCAAGCGGACTGAATGGTACAGGAACAGGATTTTTACCTTCAGTTTTCTTTGATCTCGGTTCTACTGCTGTGAAACCATTGTATCATGACAGGATGCTGGTGATTGCGAAAATCATGAAGAATAATCCCGCAGTTAAAATTAAAATTATTGGTAATACCGATGTGCTGGGAGATGAAAAGAGTAATGCTAAGTTAGGTCAGCGCCGGGCGGAATCAGTTCGTAAACATCTTATTTCTCAATATGGAATTGATGAGGCTCGATTAATAGTAGAGACAAAAGGTGAAACTGAACCAATGGCCAGTAAATTAAATACAATGAACCGAAGGGTAGATTTTGTTGTGGAGTAAATAACCTGATATATAAAAACAAAGAAGGATGTTCATTTGAACATCCTTCTTTGTTTGCAAGAGATTTTTTAAAGGTTGGATTTACTATTTTTTACTGCTGTATAAAGCTTGATTTGGAATGGCAATTTTACTTTTAGATTTCCATCTCTGTACTGCCAGCAACGATACAATGGCCGCAAAAAATAGAAGTGTACAAAATATAGATGTAGCTATTACTCTTTTCATTTGCCGTTTTTTTCAAAGCTAACAGAAGTCTATGCGCTGATTTGCCGGAACAGGATGTATTTACTTACAATACATTGTTAATTGCATTTTCATTTATAAGTCCTTCCATTTTACCGGAGCCCTGAAAGCTCAGGCGATGATGCGGACTCATTCCAAACTCCTTTATTGCATTACGATGTATTTCGGTTCCATATGCTTTATTTTTATTCCAGCCATATTGAGGATATTTATTATGCAGTTGCATCATCACTTCATCACGATGCGTTTTTGCAAGGATCGATGCCGCTGCTATGGCAAGATAAATACCATCTCCCTTAATAATACACTGATGTGGAATGTCAGGATAAGGCTTAAATCTGTTTCCGTCGATGAGCAGTAAGGAAGGAACTGTTTTTAAAGCCGCTATTACCCTATGCATGGCAAGGTAGGTTGCATTCAGAATATTTATCGAGTCAATTTCTGCTTCACTTGCATAAGCAACTGCCCATGCCAAGCTGTTTTCCTCAATATAAGACCTGAGCTCACATCTGACTTCATGCGTCAACTTTTTGCTGTCATTAAGCCTTTCATACCATTTAAATTTTTTACCTGCAGGAAGTATTACCGCCGCTGCTGATACAGGTCCTGCAAGACAACCTCTTCCGGCTTCATCAACACCGGCCTCCATCAGCCCTCTTGAATAGTTTCTCTTTAACATGATACGATTGGTAAAAATAGTTTTCTGCAAGCACTGATTAACATCAAACAGCAAAAAAATCACTTCTCCCGATCACTTACCTTGTAATTAAATCAGGAAGATTCCAACAAACTGTTTTTTTTCTATTCGTTATGTTGTTTGCAATATTAAATTTGTTAGAAAGCAAAGGATTGTATTATGATCAAAGATGATTATTTGAAAGGAAGAGGGGCGCAACTTAATACCCCCAATGCTTTTCTTAAACAAACTTATGTTACCGAACATATCGAAGGACTGGATGAAGCTTTTTTATCGAATGAAAAAACACAGTTCCTCATTGAGCATCCAAAAACAATTGTTAATGAAGTAAAGAGTCCTGATCTGGCAATGATGTATTCGTTGAATGCTTATCAGGGTTGTGAGCATGGATGTTCTTATTGTTATGCCAGAAATGTACATCAATACTGGGGGTTAAGCGCAGGTCTTGATTTTGAGAGGAAGATAATTGTTAAACCCGAGGCACCGGAATTGCTTAAAAAACTGCTCATGAGCCGAAGCTGGAAGGCAACTCCGATATCCATGTCAGGGAATACAGATTGCTATCAACCGGCTGAACGTAACTATCAACTCACCAGAAAATTGCTGGAAGTGTTTATTCATTTCCGTCATCCCGTTACCATTATCACCAAAAACAGTTTAATTCTTCGTGATCTTGATTTGCTTAAAGAGCTGGCAGCCATGAAACTGGTAAAAGTGATGATTTCTGTAACCGCAATGAATGAGGATCTTCGTTTAGTGATGGAACCTCGTACATCCAGCTATAGTAACAGAATTAAAACAATTGAGAAGCTGAATCAGGAGGGTGTTGATTGTGGTGTGATGAATGCACCGGTTATTCCCGGGCTGAACAGCGACGAAATCCATTCCGTAATTAAAGCGGCCGGAGATGCCGGTGCTACCAATGCAGGATTTACAATAGTTCGGTTAAATGGTTCTGTTAAAGATATTTTTAAAGGATGGCTGGACGCTAATTTCCCGTATAAAGCTGACAATGTATGGCATCAGATACAAGCTTGCCATGGTGGAGAAGTAAGTGATTCAAAATGGGGGAGACGTATGAAGGGAGAAGGCCCGGAAGCGGATGCTATCAAAAGACTATTTCAGCTTTCTGTTAAGAAATTCATTATCAATAATCCACAATACGAAATCACCTGCGATTTGTTTAAACGCCCGGCACTAAATAACCAACTCGATCTTTTTGAATAATTAATTTTCCTTCTATGTAGTGAACCGTTTTATGCTCAATAACACGGGTAATTCAATACCTTTGCGGAGATTTCCCAACACGTTTTATGTCAGATATTATTCAGCTTCTTCCTGATTCCGTTGCAAACCAGATTGCTGCCGGTGAGGTAATACAACGACCGGCCTCCGCAGTTAAGGAATTGCTGGAAAATTCCATTGATGCAAGTAGTACCCGCATTAAGCTGATTTTAAAAGATGCCGGTAAAACTTTAATACAGGTGGTTGATGATGGTGCAGGCATGAGTGAATTGGATGCAAGGCTTTGTTTTGAAAGACATGCTACATCTAAAATTAAATCGGTAAATGATCTCTTTACCCTGCATACCATGGGATTCAGAGGAGAAGCACTTGCCTCTATTGCCGCCATTGCACAGGTGGAATTAAAAACCAAACGTAAGGATGATGAAACAGGCACTCAGGTGATTATTGAAGGATCAGAAGTGATCAGTCAGGAACCCTATGCCGGTAATTCCGGTTCTTTGTTAAGTATTAAAAATTTATTCTATAATGTACCGGCAAGAAGAAATTTTCTGAAATCAAATGCTGTAGAAACACGGCACATTATTGAAGAATTCATAAGGGTGGCATTGGCAAATCCGGATATTGCATTTAGCCTGACACACAACGATGCTGCGGTTTTTGATTTGCGAAGTGGAAATTTCAGGCAACGTATTACCGCTGTTTTTGGCAATATATATAATGAACGCCTTGTTCCTGTGGAGGAAGACACTACTATTGTGAAAATCCAGGGTTATGTTGGGAAGCCCGAATTTTCTAAAAAGGTAAGAGGAGAGCAGTACTTTTTTGTTAATAACCGATTTATTAAGGATCCGTATTTACACCATGCAGTAAATGCAGCTTTTGAAAATATGATACCACGCGATTGTTATCCGACGTATTTTTTGAAAATTGAAATTAATCCGGCACATATTGATGTAAATATTCATCCTACTAAAACAGAAATTAAGTTTGAAGATGAAAAATCAGTATATGCAATAATACGTGCATCGGTAAAACGGGCATTGGGTAAATTCAGTGTTGCACCGGCTATTGATTTTGAACAGGAACGTAGTTTTGATATCCCACTGGATAAGATGAATGAAAGACCCAAGCCACCTTCTATTCAGCTTACACCGGGATATAATCCTTTTAATACGGTAGTAAATAAGGAGGCAAACAAATTTCAACCATTTGCACCTGAGCAGAAATCTGCAATAAACCGTTGGGATCAGTTGAACAAGGAAATTGAACAGGTATTTCCGCAAAGTGCAATAGCTGTTCCTTCTTTTGCACCTGATTCATTGGCAGAATCTGCTTTTGTTCAGGTTTATCGTCAGTATATATTCGTAAATGCACAACCTTCTGTTATGGTGATCGATCAGCAACGAGCACATGAACGTATTTTATTTGAAAAGTTTACCCATTCTTTAAAAAATAATGCTCCGGTAACTCAACAACAACTCTTTCCGCAGCCTCTTGAATTTACTCCCAATGAAGCAGTCGTGTTAAGTGAGTTACTCCCGCAACTTAGGAAGTTTGGTTTTGATATTGCTGAATTTGGCACTAATACTTTTGTTATTAATGGCGCTCCGGAAGAAGTACAGGTAGGATCGGAAAAAAAATTACTCCATGATATTCTCGATCAGTTTATGCATCATCGTGATGTGCTGAAAGTGGATGCCCGCGAACAACTGGCACTTACACTTGCAAAAAAATTAGCTGTTAATTCCGGTCAGCTGTTAACACCCCGCGAGATGAAAGAATTAATTAATGATTTGTTTCATTGTGAACATCCATACTTAACCCCATCCGGAAAACCGATAGCATTAACGTTATCAGCAGATAAAATCACACGTTTATTTATCGAACTGGAACAGAATCGTCAGAAAAATGCAACCACTGCTGTCCGTCAATTTTAACATGTACCAAAATTTATAGTATCAATTTTTGTTATTCATCAAATAGAAAACACATTCACAGACTTTACTAGTATATGTACCAGGAATACCGCCCCAGCAGATTTCAGATTTTACCACCGGTTGTAAAAAATCTGCTGATCATTAATGGAATAATGTTTTTGGCTACCGTTGTTTTGGGGGACCGGTTTGACATTGATCTCGCTGATATTCTCGGACTGCACTATCCAAAATCGGATAAGTTTAATGCTTTTCAATTGGTAAGTCATTTATTCATGCACGGTAGCTTTCTCCATTTGTTCTCTAATATGTTTGCCCTGTGGATGTTTGGCAATATGCTGGAGAATCTATGGGGGTCTAAAAGGTTTTTTATTTTTTACTTTGTAACAGGGCTGGGAGCAGCTTTATCACATTTGATTTTTACAGGGTATGAGGTATCAAAGATGCAAGATGCCATATTGTTATATGCATCCGATGCTAATGCAGTTGACTTTCGAATGCTGGTGGAACATTACAAGGGCCTGATTCCGGGTGATCAGATTGATTTTTTTAACCGTACATATTCCGACTTCGTGATGAATCCGCTCAGCAATGTTGCCAGACAAGGCTCTATTGAAGCAGCCAATCTTTTAGTGAAGAATAAAATGGATATTCCAACAGTAGGAGCATCAGGAGCAGTATTTGGTGTTTTGCTTGCTTTTGGAATGTTGTTTCCCAACACCTTACTTTATCTTTATTTCGCAATACCCATTAAAGCGAAATATTTTGTTGCCTTGTATGGATTATTTGAATTGTATTCCGGATTCCAAAATTCTGCAGGCGATAATGTGGCCCATTTTGCACATCTGGGTGGCATGTTGTTTGGGTTTATTTTGATTAAATACTGGAATAAGCATAACAGAAATCGATTTTATTAAAGGCATGAAGAAATTACTCACCGACATTAAAGCCAGCTTTGGCAATGCAACTTCACTTTATCAGCTGATGTTGGTTAATACCGGTGTCTTCCTTTTTATACAGGTTTTGAGGTTATTCTTTTACCTGACAGGCGGAAGTTTTGCCATTATTCCGGTTTTAACTACATGGCTTGCATTACCGGCCGATTTTCATGAGCTGATTTATAAACCATGGACATTGGTAACTTATATGTTTCTGCACTTCAGCTTTTCACATATTTTTTTCAATATGATTATTCTTTACTGGACAGGGAAA
Source organism: Bacteroidota bacterium (assembly GCA_031411675.1). GTDB lineage: Bacteria > Bacteroidota > Bacteroidia > AKYH767-A > OLB10 > JANOXC01. The sequence continues at coordinate 7,052 of JANOBN010000658.1, forward strand.
TTATTTGCTGAATACCTGGGTAATATAAGACTTTGGGCAACGTACCTTTTGGGAGGCTTCAGCGGTGGTATTTTGTACTTGATTGTATATAATGCTTTTCCGGTATTTAGTAATTCCATTGATGCCGCATATCTCTTAGGTGCCTCCGCAGGAGCCATTGCAATTTTAGTGGCAATTGCAACTTTACTTCCTGATTATACAGTGCAATTACTCTTATTTGGAATAGTGCGTTTAAAATATATTGCACTCTTTCTGATTGTATTATATGCTATAAGTATTCCAGATGGCAATGCAGGCGGCAATATTTCACATTTGGGTGGTGCATTATTTGGTTTTCTAATGATTAAACAACTGCGTCAGGGAAGAGATATTACTGCATGGTTAGTGAAGCTGCTTCAAAAAGGAGCAGGAAAAAGGAAAATGAGGGTCGTTGAATCTAAAAAGAAACGTACAGTAAACGATGATGAGTATTATGAACGTAAACAATCAAGGCAAGAGATAATTGACCGCATTCTGGATAAAATAAGTCAATCCGGTTATTCCAGTCTCACTACGGAGGAAAAGGATATACTCTTTAATGCCAGTAAGAATATCAAAGACTGATTCCCAAAATGGGACAATATTTTTTCATTTAGAGAAAATCTGATCGGGGTTTTAAATGCTGTTAATCTTTAAGAATTTTATTTTACTAATCAGAAAGTAATTTTTAAGAGCGTAAAGGCTTAAAATCCATCTCCATTTTTACAAGGTGTCTGTCCCTTAATTTCCGGTGGCATAACCATTGTAATAGCCAAACCTTAATTCAAATTTCTAATTCACACATAAATTTTAATTATTAAACAAAGTAGCAAACATGCGCGTTAAAATTTCATTTTTAAGGGATCAGATGTCAGCGAACACTATTCCATTGCACCATCAAACTTTGCTTGCAGAAAGCATTAATGGGATTATTGATCAGTTCTCCACGGAAGAAGCTCCGATTAATTTCTCATCATTAAAAGGAACAAGCAAGATTCAGAATGGCTTTATGCGTTTTCTGTCTTCTAAAGTCACTCTGGTAGTGTCAAGCAGAAGGGAAGATTTAATTGAAAAGCTGGTAGCTAAAATTTTTGAAATGCCTTATCTGGCAGTAGGTAAAATGAATCTGATGCCGAGAAGTCATGAGGTCATTCCTGATCCGGAGTTTTCTCAGAAAATGCGTTATCTCTGCATCAGTCCGATGATTCTTATTGATCCCCGTAAAGACCCGGAAAGAAGCCAGATGACCATTGATCCAACTTCTCAGGAATTCAGCGATATTCTTTACGAACAAACGCTTGATAGAATGGAAAAAGCAGGCTACACGGAAGCACAATTGAACAATTTTGCAGAGTTTGATGCACAGCCGGATAGAGACTATGTGCTTAAGCTGCAGGAAACAGGTAAAAAATTCGCCCGTTATTACCGTGGTGCCGATGGTTCTACCATGATGGGATACCTTCTTCCTTTCACTCTGCATGCTCATCCTGATGTACAGCGTTTCATTTGGGACTGTGGTGTTGGTGTAATGAATGAACAAGGTTATGGAATGGTAGATCTTGTGAAAGTAGCCATGAACTAATAACTGTTTGTATAAATAAAAAAAAACAGGGCCGTTAATGGTCCTGTTTTTTTATTTTTAGACGGTCATTAATATCAGACAGTAAACATTTAAAATGCGTAACCCGGAAATATTTGGATTAATTTATCCTCAACTGTTTTTAACATTTCTTATTAACGGCTAATGAGTTTAGGAAAAAGAGTTTTTATTGTATCCTGCTTTTTATTGCTAACCATACTGTCTTTGTTTCTTTTCAGAAATGCATTACTTGATTATGCCATGCAAAGAGTGGCTGAGAGGATTACAACAAAAAGTAATCTTGTTTTGGTAATTAAGGAAAAAGGATTTCAGGGAATACGTAATATATATGTAAAGGAAATATCCGTTGTTCAACCTGGAAAAGACACTTTATTATCTATTGCTCATGCAGATGTAAGAATAAGTTTAACAAGCCTGTTCAGATTTAAAATCAGATTTGATGAAATCTTTGCAGACCAGGTTCACATCAGTATGATTAAATATAATGACAGTACCTCTAATTTTGATAACCTTTTTCGTAATGAAAAAACAGGTAATGATAGTGCTTCATCAAACTCAGCCGGGTATAATGAAATGATTAGTTCCGTTCTTTTTAAGGCTAATGAACTTTTTAATGAGAATATAATTTTGCAGGCACTACAGATTAACTATACTGCCTATGGACTTACAGAACAATTAAGAATACCACAGTTGTTTTATAATAAGAAAACCATCAGGGCAAGTATGATTACAACGTCATCCGATGGTGTTGCTTCTTATATTCTTTCCGGCACAGCTAATGCTGAAATCACATCCTATAACTTCCGGATAATCCGTAATGAGGGAGATAAAGCATCGCTGCCGTTTTTGCATGGATATGATAATATTGTTGTGACGTTTGATACTTTAGACGCTACACTGCAAGCCGAGCCGGATGAATCACCTGTCCCATTCAATGCATCACTTCAGTTTAAAAACCTTATTGTAAATCATTGGAGGATTTCTCCGGTTGATGTATTGTTTACCGATCTAAGTATTAACATAAAAACTCTAATTGATGATGACAGAATATCGATTGATAAAGGCACATCACTTCGTTTAGGATCTTTGCCAATCAGCTTTGCAGGTTTTTATGAAAGAAAGCCAAAACGACATCTTGCTTTTAATATGGATTTTAATACAAAGGCAGAACAATTTTTTGAATCGTTACCGCCCGGCATGTTTAATACACTGAAAGGATTTGAAGCTTCAGGAAAACTCTTTTTCAAACTGGAAACGGAATTAACATTCGATAAACCCGAAGACGTTAAATTCAGTTCCTCATTTAGAAAGGAAAATTTCAGAATAAATAAATTCGGGGCTGAATATTTCCCGATTATTAATAATGACTTTCAATTTACCGCACTCGATGGAGACAAAGCCGTGCGAAGCATTTTTGTAGGTGATCAAAATCCTATGTTTGCCCGTTATGAAAACGTTTCGCCCTACCTGCGAATTGCTGTATTAACAAGTGAAGATCCTTCTTTTATGAATCATAATGGTTTTGTAGAGGAGTCATTCCGTGAATCACTTGCACAGAATATCAAAGAACGACGTTTTGCACGTGGAGGAAGCACAATTAGTATGCAGCTTGTTAAAAATTTATTTCTGAGCCGTAATAAAGCAATTTCAAGAAAGCTGGAAGAAGCTTTAATTGTCTGGATTATTGAGCAAAACCGTCTTGTAAGTAAGGAGAGAATGCTGGAAGTATATTTAAATATCATTGAATGGGGACCTGATGTTTATGGCATCGGTGAAGCATCCCGTTTTTATTTTAGTAAGCTGCCAGCTGAACTGAATCTTTCTGAAAGTATTTACCTGGCAAGCATTATTCCACATCCCAAGTACTTTAAATATATGTTTGATTCCACCGGAACACTAAAGGAAACACAAAAAGGATTTTATACCATGGTGGGTAATCGAATGCTAAGCCGTAATTTAATCACCCAACCGGAATTGGATCTATTAAACCCCGCAGTAAAGCTTAATGGCATGGCTTTAAATCTGATTTTACCAACAGAACCAATGCCCGTTGATTCACTTTTGGAATAAATACTTATTATTAACTCTTGTTTTTATTTTTTATGAT
>JANOBN010000659.1:0-4832 GCA_031411675.1 Bacteroidota bacterium
CTTCGAATGCCCAGGACCAGAGTTATATATATTACAAGCGTACCCATCGACAATAGTATTATTGATTATTATCTGCATCTATTACCCGGAATCACAGGTTATCATGCCCGTCAGCGGCTAACGTTATTAAGTTGTTATGACGCTTCTACAAAACCACTGACGCAAAAAATTCTGGAACGCCCAAGACTAATAAAACGAATTAAAGAACAGATTTATAATCCCCGGTTATCACATATTGCATCCTTTAACGTAACAGAACTGGAAAAGAAATTATCACTTGCACTGGACACTCCGATATTCGGATGTGATCCTGCTTTTTTGCATCATGGCACCAAAACCGGTAGTCGTCGTATTTTCAGAGAGGTTAATATACCCATGCCGGCCGGATTTGAAGGATTAAAAAATGAACAGGAGATTGCCGGAGCACTGGCACAGCTTAAAAAAGATAACCCGGATTTAAAGAAAGCAGTAGTGAAAATGGATGAAGGGTTCTCCGGAGAGGGGAATGCCATATTTATATATAAGGATGCAGCGAAAGAAAATATTAACACTGCTTCCGATATACTTCAACAACTACCGCAACAATTGAAGATAATAGCAGATCATGTAAGTTATTTACAATTTATTGAAAAGTTCAGCAGCATGGGGGGCATTGTGGAGGAATTTATTCCGGGCGATCATAAGGAGTCACCTTCAGTGCAATGCAGAATTAACCCATTTGGGGAACCCGAAATTATCTCTACACACGATCAATTACTGGGAGGAGAAAGTGGTCAGGTTTTTTTAGGTGCTACCTTCCCTGCCAATGAAGAATATCACAGAGACATTGCTATTATGGGTAAGGAAATTGCCGTTGCAATGCAAAAATTGGGGATACTGGGACGATTCAGCATTGATTTTATTTCTGTTAAAGAACCTAGCGGGTGGAAACATTATGCAATAGAAGTAAATCTCCGCAAAGGTGGAACTACACATCCATTTATCATGTTACAGTTTTTAACAGGAGGTGTTTTTAACTGGGAGAGCGGCAAATACATTATGCCAAACGGGCAATCGCGTTGTTATTTTGCAACAGACAATGTAGTGAATAATAAATATATTGGTCTTACACCTCATGATCTAATTGACATTGCCATGTGCAACAGTATTCAATATGATAGTGCAAAACAGAGCGGTGTAATGTTTCATATGATTGGTGCTTTATCACAATATGGCAAACTGGGAATGGTATGCATTGGAGAAACCGTAGAAGAAGCAAGAGGTTATTATGTTAAAACGATTGGGGTGCTGGATAAAGAATGCGAGTAAAAAATAATTATTAATCAACAATATTTCCAGAAGAGAAATAATTTTTAAAACAAAAAAATTGTTAATAACACCCTAATAATAAAACCTTCCCGCCAAATTGTTCAGGCTTGGCGGGTAAGGTTTAAGTTCCGCGTAAAGGGTTTAAAGTAATTCAAGTAAATATTATTCATTTTAACTGTAGTTTAAATACAATTAATGTTTAATTCTGATGTTTGATTTTTCAGTAAGTTGATTTCCGGATAATGACTCGTATAGTTTGATGTATTTTGCACTTACAATTTCCGCTTGTTCCATATTATTGATATATAATTTTAAAACGGAAATACGAAATTCAAAATTCCCGGATTTATCAATCATTTGATCAGCATTTAACTCATCAATTAGTCCATGCATGATTTCGCGGTTTTTTAATTGTTGAAGATTTTCAGCATCTTTTTTATCAAATTTAACTCTATCCGACTCCATTTTTAATGCTTTCCCTTTTTCAATAATAGCTGCATATTCTGAAAAATCATTTTTATCAATCTGTACACCATTAATTTCCAGCTGCTCAACCTGCTCTCTTATAATCATACTAATAGATTGTCCGTTTAACTCAAAATTAACTCTTGCATCACCGGGAAAGTAGTAGCTTGACTTTTTTGAAATTTCAGCTAAGGATTCTTTTGGGGAAGCTTGTATTTTATTTTTTTCAGTTATTTTATTTAATACCGCAACTTCTTTTTCAGTACCTTTCTTTTCGATTACCGTATAATTTTCAGTAGAAATAGTTTGAGCTGCATCCTGATTAATATTTTTTATAGCAGGAGGTTTTACATTTGATATTGTGGCTGAATTAATTTTCAGATCTTGTTTAGAACTTGTAAAGAGTAAAAGAGCACCGGTACAAATGCTTAAACCACCGGCAAGCCAATATTTATATTGTGCTAAAACCTGTTGAATTGTTTTATTTGTTAAAGAGGCAGAAATAGCGCCCACAGGTAAAGTAGAAATTAAATTATTTATTTCAGACACGGGAACAACAGGCGCCTCTTTGCCGGCCTTTTCGAAATAGCTGGTCAATAGTTGTTCAGAGTTTTCGTTGTCTACCATTTTAAATTTTAATTTGGAATTTTAATAGTATCAGCTTCTGTTATCAGCTTTTTTAATGTTTCCCTGCCCCGACTGATTCGGGATTTCACTCCGCTTAAAGTACCCCCTTGTATTTCACAAATTTCATCCTGAGAGAATCCTTCAATTTCAAATAAAACTATTGCTTCACGCACCATTAAAGGTAATCTGCTTAATGCATGATAGAGATCTTTCACCTCCAAAGCTTGTGCTGTATCAATGTCTTCTACCGGAATTTCAAGAACAATCTCTTCATTATATTCAACATAACGATTTTGCTTTTTATGTAAGTCGGTAATCAACCTGCTGGCAGTTTTGAATAAGTAGTAAATAAAGGATTCCCTTTTTTCAATACTATCAAAGCGTTCATATACCCTTAGCACTGTTTCGCTTATGATATCTTTAACATCCGTTCTATTGTAAACTACCGATTGAACATATCGTGACAGCCGGGCATGAGACTGATTATAAAGCCCCATGAATTCTTCCTGCTTGGATGATGCCCTTTTATCCATAAATAGAATCCCGTATAAACAGTAAGAGGCTTACGTGGATTAAAAGTTGCACCAAAATAAAAAATATTTCCTGCAAAGAAAAGCGAATATTCCTCAAATTTGCAGAAACCTATAAGTTATTTATGAAGTGCTGTATCCTTATGCTCTTAATTGTGTTGTGTTTTTGTGACATTAAGGCGCAAGAAAGGGAGTTTAATAAGGAGAATTTCCCGGGAGCGGAAACCCGCTTTAATAAGGCATTTCAAGCATTTTTAATGGGGAACAACCTGTTCAGCGAAGGTGAAGAATCCTATTTTATGGCCAAAACGGCTTATGAGGAGGCCTATGCTTTTAATCCTGATCACGCATTACTAAATTACAACCTTGGTATATGTTGTTTAAGGACAACTGATAAATATAAGGCTAAAAAATATTTTAATAACGCTTTTCGTTTGAATAATAAGGTTAATCCCAAGATCAATTATTATTTTGGATTTTGTTTTCAACTGGAATCTCAATGGGACAGCGCTATGATATATTACAATGCGTTTTTAAAAAATATTGATTCGCTTGCGCAAAGAGAAGATTGGCTTTTAACAGAGAAGAGAAAACTGGAATGTGAGAATGGTATCCAACTCAGTTCAAATAGAGCGACTGTAACAATTGAAAATTTAGGTCCTAATATTAATACCAAATATAATGAGTATACTCCATATGTTTCTACTGATGAATCAAAATTGTTTTTTACATCCAGAAGATTAGGGGATAATCCAAAAAATATTGACGAGAACGACGGACTTTATTATGAGGATATTTTTATCTCATCCCGAACAAATAATAAATGGTCACCTGCCATAAATGCGGGAAATAATATTAATTCGAGAGGTCACGATGCTATCTGTGGCGTATTTCCTGATGGCCATACGATGATCATTTTTAAAGGCGGTGTTAAAGCCGGCGACTTGTTTTATGTGAAGTACGAAAATGGATTATGGTCAAAGCCACTAGATTTTGGAAGCAATATAAATACAGAATTTCATGAGTCTTCTGCATGCCTTTCTTCTGACGGGAAACAACTTTTTTTCGTAAGCAATAAACCGGGCGGTTTTGGTGGCCGTGATATTTATGTCAGCAATTGGAATGCAGTTAAAAGTGAATGGGGGCCATCAGAAAATTTAGGTCCTGAAATAAACACTAAGTATGATGAAGAGGGTGTTTTTTTACATCCCGATAATAAAACGTTGTATTTTGCATCCAATGGCTTGCTATCGATAGGGGGATATGATATCTTAAAAAGTGAAAGGAAGGCAGATAAATGGTCAGCACCTGCTAATCTTGGTATCCCTTTAAATACTCCTGATGATGAAGTCTTTGTTTCTGTTTCAGGCAATGGGAAAAACATTTATTTTTCTTCCAATAGAAAAGAAGGATATGGAGAAAAGGATATTTATGTAGCCAACATGGAAAGCATGCAGTTAAAGTTACCCAACATGTTGATGCTTACCGGTGATGTTACAGAGGAAGAAACAGGGAATCCCATTAATGCCAAAATTGATTTAATTGACTTGACAAAAAATGAAAGAATAGGAGTTTATAGCACAGATAAGGAAACCGGCAAGTACATTATCCCTTTACCGGGCGGAATAAAATATGGTACGGTTATTTATGCTGATGGATATATTTTTGAATCGGAGAATGTTGAAGTGAATGATACCACTTCATTTGCAGAAATAAAACGCTCTTCTCATTTAAAGAAAATTGAAACAGGAAATAAGGCCACATTAAATAATATTTTTTTTGAGACCGGTAAAGCCACAGTACTTCCTACATCTAAAAATGAGTTAGACCGAATAGCAATGCTGCTTAAAAAAAACATGTTGCTTCGGATTGAAATTTACGGACATTCTGATAATACCGGAG